>JBBSAT010000043.1:0-34957 GCA_038252025.1 Polyangiales bacterium
ACCCGGGTCGCGGCGACACTGTGAAGTTCGCAACGGCCGAGGCACGGGCCGAGGTCCGGCTCGTCGGCCTGCAGGATCGGATTGCCGGCGTAGGGCAGGAAGGTCGGGGTCCCGCCTGGCGCTGCCGTCCCCTCGGCGAAGGAGAGCACGGCGCCCGCTGGCCCGTGCGTCAGCAGCCAGAGACGGTACGTGGGCTGACCCGCGTACTGGAACACGACGGCGGCCATGTCGCTGACGCCGCCCTCCGCCGAGGGGCCCAGCTCGTTCGGCCCGAGCACGATGTCCTCGACGCGCGCGAGCGACGCGAGCGTCCCTCTCGCAGCGTGGACCTCCGAGGGGTGGCTGTCGCAGATGTAGAACAGGAGCCACTCGCCCGCGGCGCCGCCGACCAGCGGCACGATCTGAGGGCTGTGAATCGAGCGACAGGTCTCTGCGGCGATCGCGAGCGGCGGGGAGACGCTCAAGGTTCGCGTGCGCCCTGGGACGAGGAAGAGAGAATCCGCGTGGAGCTCGAGCGCGCGATCGGACTCGGATCGTTCGCCTGCCCAGAGCACCAGCACGTTCGTCGCGTCGAGCGCGGCCATCGCCGGGTCCTGCATCGCGCGCGGGAGCGCCGTGACGAGCGGATCGACGCCCTCGGGCACCACGCCACACGTCGGGTCCGGGATTCCGGCGCGCGGCAGCCAGTCGTTGCAATTCGCCGTCATCGCTCCGCCGCTACGCAGATCGCCGCCGCCGATCGACAGTGGCAGCCGCGCAAGTCCGGCGCTCCCTCGGTCGGTGAGCGAGCCATCGAACAGCACCATGAGATGAAGCGATACGTCGGCGTCGTCGCGCGCGAGGATCGCCGGGGAGCCGATGCCGCCGCTCGCCCAGTCGAGCGCCGAGAAAGTCGTCGCGGTGAGCTGCGGAATCCCGTCCGAAGGATCGACGCGGGAGGGGTTCGAGCAGTCGAGCTGGGTGATCGAGAGCGTGTCGATGGTGACGTGGTTCCCCGTGCCCTGGATGCCCAGGAAGAGGCCGGGACAGAGATCGGTGCGAACGTCGCGGCGTGCGACCACGAAGAGGTTGTCGACGAAGGGGACCGTCTCGCGATCCAGCGTGATGGTCGCGACGATCGCGGACGTGCCGTCGACCACGCCGAGCGCGAGCGCGACGTCCACACGGATGGGGCGTGCGCCGAGCCCCGTCGCGCGCGTCGCGACGACGGTGCCGCCGCGCGTCACGTCGATCTGAAGGCTGCCGCCGACGTTCGTCCCGCGGATGCCGAGGTCGTCCTGAAGGCTGCTTCCGGCGCGGAACTCGGACGAAGGCCCGAGCACCACCTCCGCATGCCCCTCGCACGCCGCGCCGGCGCACGAGAGCGCGTGCAGCTCGAACGAGAGGCTCGTGCCGAGCTCGGCTTCCAGACAGGCCGCCGTGCCCATGTCTTGACGGACCATCCCGACGAGGGGACCGCTCCCGAAGTCCTGGACGGCATCGAAGGCGACCGCCGGCAGCCCGCTCGCCCGCTGCCACGCGGATGGGAGGAGCGAAGTGAAGGAGTCCTCGATCGTCGTCGCACGCCCGCTATCGCAGCACTCGGCCGCCATCACGCGAACGCAGTCCGGATCGGCGCAGTCGACGAGCCCATCGCAGTCGTCGTCCTGGCGGTTGCCGCAGGAGTCCGACTCCGCGTGCACGACGCACGACGAGGCATCGGTGTCCGCATCGCCGGCGTCCGGCCCCGCATCGACGTTCCCATCGACGCCACCGTCCGGCACGACGAACGCGTCCTCGCCTGCGTCGAGCAGGCCGCGGTCCGGGGCGTTCAGCAGCGTACAGCCGCCCGCGAGCACCACCATCGCGAGCACCATCGCGTGGGAGCGGCTCATCAGAGACCTCCGAAGCGCCCGGAGGCCGACGCGAACGCGCCTCCATCCGTCGGGCCGATGACGAAGCGCCCGGTCGAGGCGCCGCTGCCCGCGTCGACGAAGACGAAGATGAGCGCCGTGATCCCGAGAGCGGCCGCGATGCCCCAGCTGACGTCCGCGCGCACGTTCGCCGCGTCCGTCTGGTCCGCGCCAGCTTCGGTCGGCGCCGCCGTGAACGAGGCGTTCATGTTCACCGCCTCGATCGAGAGCCCGACCGCCGTGCCGAGCCCGGCCAGGGCGACGAGCCCGAAGATGCCGCGCAGCACGAGCATGCCGTCGTCGGTCCCCGTCGCGAGGTGCACGTTCATCGCAAGCGGATCGCCGGCGACGAACGTCCGCGAGAACTCGTACGGCGCGCGTCCCGGCGCCTCGACGCGCACCTGCCTCGGGCCCGCCTCCACGGCGACGACCACGTCCGAGCCGCTCCCAGCCTCCGCACCGTCGACGAGAACGTGCGCCTCGGCGTCGCTGCGCACGCGGAGCCGCGTTCCGGTCGGGGCTGCGGCGCGCACGGACCCGGCGAGGTCGATCGTCATCGGCGCTGCGCCCGCGCCGATCTCGAGGCGGCGCTCCACCGGCACCATCCCTAGGACCTCGAGGCGGATGACGTGCGGTCCGGGCTCGACGTCGGTCGCCGCGCCTGCGTGGATCGCCACCCCGTCCAGCGTGAGAACGCCGTCTTCGGGCGCCAGCACCTGCAGCGAGACGGGGAGCGGACGAAGCGTCGCCGTGACGGTGCTGACCTGCGCCGTCGTGGCCGTCGCGCTTGCCTCCGCCTCACGATGGCCCGAAAGCACGAGGTAGAGGTGGTGATCGCCTGCCGGGAGCGCGAGGTCGAGCGGCGTCTCTCCGCGCGACGCGAGATCGCGGCGATCCACCCACACCTCGGCGCCCGCTGGCGTCGTGGTGATCGAGAGCACGGCGACGTGGGGCCTGAGCGCGTCTCGGCGGGTCGTCCCGTCCGTTCGCTCGGCGTCGGTCAGCCCGGTCACCGCCAGGTACTCGCCCCAGTAGTTGAAGGAGTCATCCCAGCGCTCGAGCTGCTCGAGCACGATCGCCGTGTTGTAGAGGACGTTCCGGCTGCGAACGAAGCGCAGGCTCGCGAAGTAGGCATCGAGCGCGGCGGTGAGCTCGCGCGTGCGTCGCGCTCCCCGGAGCTGGGTGCTGCGCTGGAAGTGCTCGTTGCCGCTCGCGAACAGGGCCGAGGCCTCGGCCACGTCGTCGGCGCGCGCCTCGGCGGGGCTCAGGGCGAGCGTCAGCCCGACGAGCGCGACCAGCGAGAGCGCGAGCAGGGGCAGAGCCGGACGCGTCGGCCCGGCGGGAGCGGAAGGAAGGCGAAGCAAGTTCAGATCTCCGTCTTGATGGGCGGCGACCCCGTCCCGGTCGGCTCGTGCCTACGCGCACGGAGCCGAACTTCGACGGGAGCGCCGATCTCGGGCGTCACGCGGACAGACTCGTCGAAGAAACCATCCCGATGGAAGAGCAACGTCACCTCGTCCGTCGGCGAAAGATCGACCATGCACGGCGTCGTGCAGAGCGGCCGGCCGCCGAGCCGCTCCGGCCCGCCGAGAAACACCGCGGCGCCCAGCGGAGTCGAGCCCACGCTGACGGTCACGCTCGCGGGGGGCTCGACGCCGACGGGCACGGGCGGCGCGGTCACGATCGGCGGCGCCAGGATGGGCGGCGTCACGATGGGCGCCACCAGCGCGATCTCGGGCCGGTCGACCGGCGTCGGCGGCTCGCTTCCGCCCATCGCCATCACGATACCCCCGCCGATCACCAGGAGCCCGACGACCGCGCCTCCCACATAGAGCATCGTGCGATCCGGGCGCGGCGGCGCCGAGGCCGCGAGCGCGTCGGTGCTCGACATCGCCGTGTGCACGGCCTTCCGCTCGTCCGTGCTCCGCGGCGTCGCAGACGCCGTCCGCATCGACGGATCCGTGCTCACCGGAAGCGACGGCGGCGGCAGCGAGGTCGCGCCCATCGGCACCTCGGGCACCGCGGCGTTCATCGCCTGGGCGAGCTCTTCCATCGTCTGGTATCGCTCGCTCCGCTCCTTCGCCAGCGCGCGCATCACGACGGCCGCGAGCACGTCCGGGACATAGACGTTCGGGTTCCGGGTGCTCATCGGCTCTGGCGCTTCGTTGCCGTGCTTCCAGAGCAGCTCGAAGTAGTTGCGCCCATCGAAGGGCGGCGCGCCCGTCAGCATCTCGTAGAGCATCACACCGAGCGCGTAGATGTCGACGCGGCTGTCGATGTCGGTCTCGCCGCGCGCCTGCTCCGGCGACATGTAGAGCGGCGTCCCCACGAGCTGCCCCGTGCGTGTCATCCGCACGCCCTCGGCCTCCGCCGACTTCACCTTGGAGATCCCGAAGTCGAGGACCTTCACCCGCTCGACGTCCCCCTTCTTCGTGAGGAAGACGTTCTCGGGCTTCAGATCGCGATGGACGATCCCGCGCGCGTGCGCCGCGCCGAGCGCGCCGCAGATCTGCTGCGCCATCGCCAGGGTGTCGTGCATGTGGATCGGGCCCGTGCCGAGCCGGCTCGCGAGGCTCTCGCCGCGGAGGAACTCCATCACGATGAACACCGAGCCGTCGTCGGCGGTGTCGAAGTTCGTCACGTCGACGATGTTGTCGTGATCGATGCTGCTGGCGGCGATGGCCTCCTGCTTGAGCCGCTCGATCGCCGTCTTGTTCTGTGCGATCTGCGCCGTGAGGACCTTGACCGCGTACTGCTTGCCCAGGTGCACATGGCGCGCCGCGTACACGGCGCCCATGCCCCCTTCGCCGATCTTCGCTTCGATCCGGTAGACGTTCGAGAGCACGCGGCCGATCCAGACGTCCGGCGGGGCGTCTTCGAGGGACGGGACGCTCGGCGTGTCTCGCACGTCGCCCGGGCCGAAGGCCGTCGTCGCGAAGCCCGGGTGGATGCCGTCGATCTCGGAGATCGGGACCTCGTCCTCCGTGATCGCGCGCCCCTGGTTACCCCTCTCGGCCATCGCGCCGAATGGTACCGGGCTGCGCGCTCGCCGTCACGCTGGCGGCGCGGCTATTGCTCGGACGGGTCTGGCAGCTGGGCGGCCGCCATGCGCGCGAGGATGTTCGCCGGGATCTCGTTCCGCCTCCCGCGCCCTGTGCCCTTCGTCATGACGACGCACGCGCACGTACGGTCGAGCAGGTGAAGGAGCTTCTGCTCCTCCTGCTCGCTCAGCCCCACGATCATGTTTCGCGCCGCGGCATCGACGACGGGCGCGAGGGCTTCCGTGAGCGCCTTACCCTTCGCCGTGAGCCGCACGAGGCGCCGGCGACGATCGCGCGCGTCGACCTTGATGCTCACGAGCTTGTCCTCGGCCATCCGAGCGACGAGCCGGCTCACCCCGGCGGCGTCGAGGCCTGCGTCGAGGGTGAGCTCCTGCTGTGAGACCGCGCCCTCCATCGCGAGCCGGATCAGCACCTGGTACTGGGGCACCGTCGCCCCGAGCGGCGCGAGGCAGCGGTTCAGCTCGCCGACCGTCACCCGACGCAAGAACGTGAAGCGCTTGGCGATCTCGTGCGCGATGGCGTGACGCGGGACGCCCATCTCGCCGTGCGCCAAGGGGCTCGTCCTGCTCTCGGGTCGGTTCTCGGCCACTCTGGTCTCCTTCTCGTTTCGGACGACGGTCGGTTCGGAGATCGCGCCTCGGACGCCGCCGCGTCGCCGGCTACGCAGTGAGCCACGTCCCCCCACGGGTTTGCGACGTTTTCATCACGCATGCTACCTGTGACCGCGCTCGGCGCTCAATGCTATGAGGTCACGCCCATGTCCCTCCTCCAACTGACTCAGGAATGCCTAGACGCCGCGGAAGGCAAGCTGCCCGGCCCCGTCGTCACGGCCGACGGCAAGAAGGGCAAGCCCCCGCTCCGCATCCAGGTCTTCAAGAACACCTTCATCGAGAAGTGGTTCGCGCAGGCGCACTGGATCACGCCAGGCATCTGGTTCGGCGGCTTCGTCCTCTACGGCCTCTACCGAAACTTCCTCGACCACGGGCTCCTGGTGCTCC
This sequence comes from Polyangiales bacterium, assembly GCA_038252025.1. Taxonomy (GTDB): domain Bacteria; phylum Myxococcota_A; class Polyangia; order Polyangiales; family Sandaracinaceae; genus JBBSAT01. The sequence goes on from JBBSAT010000043.1 coordinate 5,953, forward strand.
CTCTCTTCTTCGGCGGCATGCTCATCACGACGCTCATCGAGTACGGCCTCCACCGCGTGATCTTCCACCGCGAGGGCCACGACCAGAAGAGCCGGCTCGATCACTTCCTCCTTCACGGCTACCACCACGAGTTCCCGAACGATCCGATGCGCCTCGTGCTCCCGCCGATCGGCATCTGGCCGGTCGCGTTCGTGCTAGGCGTGATCTGGTACTTCGCGTTCGGCGCGTACTGGCTGCCGGTCTATGGCGGCACCGCCGCGGGCTACATCGCCTACGACTGGACGCACTACTACACGCACCACGCGAACCCGAAGAGCGGGCCCGGCAGGTGGCTGAAGCGCTACCACATGCTCCACCACCACGACTCGCCGAACCACCGCTACGGCATCACGTCGCCGCTCTGGGACTTCGTCTTCGGCACGTTCCTCGGCACCAAGAAGATGGCGCGCCAGGGCGGACGACACACCCCTCAGGTCTCCGAGGGCTGAGCGGCCCGTGGCCTACGTTCCGCCGCTCGGCATGAGCGCGGAGGAGGTCCGGACCGAGCTCGATCGCATCCGGCACCCGCTCCGTATCGCGATCCGTCGTTCGAAGAACCCCTTCAACGTCGGCGCGATCATCCGCACCGCGCACTCGTTCCTCGTCCAGGAGATCATCCTGATCGGCATCGAGCCGTTCTACGAGCGGGCCGCGATGGGGATGCACCGCTACGAGCACATCCGCGAGATCGCGACCGAGGCGGAGTTCCTCGAGATCGCGAAGGCGGGCGGCTGGAAGATCGTGGCGCTGGAGAAAGACGTCGCGAGGACCAGCCTCTGGGACGCGAAGATGGCCGACGAGAGCTGCCTCGTGATCGGCAACGAGGAGGAGGGCGTCGGACCCGAGATCCTCGCCGTGGCCGACGAGATCGTCGCGATCCCGATGTTCGGCATCAACCACAGCTACCCGATGACGGTCGCCGCCGGCATCGCCCTGACGGAGTGGGCGCGCCGCCGCTACGCGGGCAACGGACGCACGCTGATCACGCCGTCGAAGAATCGGCCTTGATCTCCGGCGGCACGCCGATCATATTCGCGCCCCTTTCGTGGTGGCCGTAGCTCAGTTGGTAGAGCACTGGATTGTGGCTCCGGTTGTCGCGGGTTCGAGCCCCGTCGGTCACCTCGCTCTGTGTAACGTCGCTCTGTGTAACGTCGCTCTGTGTAACGTCGCTCTGTGTAACGTCGCGCTCTTTGAAAAACCTGCGCCCATAGCTCAGCTGGATAGAGCGTCGGACTTCGGATCCGAATGTCGGGAGTTCGAATCTCTCTGGGCGCGCATCCCTCGCATTTTGTCTCCCGCCTCTCTGGATCCTGTTTTTTTTCTTTGATTCCGGGTCATTAGCTCAATTGGTAGAGCAGCAGACTCTTAATCTGTTGGCTCCCGGTTCAAGTCCGGGATGACTCACTACCTTTCCAGGCCTTTCGCGCGTTCGCTTCGGGAGTAGCCGAAGCGCCGGGGGCAAAGCGGGGGCAAGCGGCATCACTCCGGGGGCATCGTTCGCCCCGGCCGCCAACGGTGCCGCGATCGCTGCCGGCTCCGGAGGCACCACGGCGAGCGTCACCCTCGCGGCGGCCCGACGCGTCGCGGCGTCGTCCAGGTGCGCGTAGCGGGCGCTCATCTGGAGCGAGGCGTGTCCGAGGAGATCGGCGACCACGTCCAGGCCCTCGCCGCTCCGGCGGACGCGCGTGGCGAAGTCGTGCCGGCAGTCGTGGAGTCGGAAGTCCGCGAGCCCAGCGGCGCGCGTCCAGTCACCGAACGCGCCGGACGCGTCGCACGTCCTCGGTTCGCTTCGCGTTCGCGCGCACCTCCGGAAGCGGGATCGGGAACACGTAGCCCTCAGGGGTCGCGGCCGGGAGCCCGTCGAGCACCGATGCGAGCGCGGGCGTGATCGGCACGACGCGCCGCCGACCGTTCTTGGTTCGCGCGAGCCCGATCGAGAGCCTTGCGCGGTCGACCTGTCGCCAGCGCATCGACGTGATCTCTCCGAGCCGCATGCCGGAGCATCGCGCGGCGTCCACGATCGCGCGGAGCCATCCGGAGAGCGTCGCGAGGATCTTCTCTTCGTCGGATCGCACGTAGCGCACGCGCCCCGGTGGCTCACGCATGGGCTTCAGTCGGCGGAGCCGCGCCGAGACCTCGGGCGGCATCGTGCCGTCGACGTCCTCCGCCCAGCGGAAGAAGTGCTTGAACGTCGCGAGGTAGCGGTTGCACGTGCCCGGCGCGAGCTCGTCATCGCGGAGCGCCTAACGATGCGCGCCGACGGGGTACAGTCCGCGTCCGCACAGATCGCGCGCTGCATGGACGGGAGGCAGCGCTCCCACATCGCTTGCGGCGACGAGCTACGCGACCGCACGGTCGTTGAGTAGCCGGCGGCCGTGCGCGTCGGACGGGCGCACGTGACCAAGATCCCGATGGCGACCGCCAGCACGGCCCGCCGGTGCGCGGCGGAGCGGGACACGTGGCGCGAGAGGGCGAGGGCGAAGCTCATCGGTTGCTACGGGGCGTTCGGCTGCTCGACGTAGGCCGATCCTTCGAGGCGATAGAAGCGGTCCGTCCCGCAGACTGCCAACCAAAAGCCTTCGGCGTGCTCGGAGCGGACCGTCACTCCGTCGAGTGCGCACTCGTGCTCGATTGCGGCCGTGCGCCTTGCCAGCGCGCGCGGGCTAGTGCTCTCGGGCTCGCGCTCCGCGAGCTCGTGCCATTCGCACTCCGGCGCCGCGGCAGACATGGCCGACCGCAGGCAGCGGACCGCGAACACGCGCGAGTTGTGGGCCCCTTGGCTTCGCACGACGGTGAACCACAGCGCGTCGCCCTCGATCACTGGACCGTGGGCCTGGTACTCGACGATGAACTCTCGTGCGGGTGGCGGCGGCGGGCCACATGCCGGCAACGCGTAGGCCGCGAGTGCGAGTGCGAGGATGGCGGCGCTGCATCGCATCCGGCGAGGCTCGCACCGCGAGGCGTCGCTGTGAAGCGCGTAGTAAGGTCGCCCCATGGACGAGAAGCGAAGCGGCATCGGAGCGATCGGGTTGGCGCTCGCGCTCTCCTCGTGCGGCGCGCACGCGGATCCGTGGGTCGGTACGTACGACGCGACCAAGATCACCAGCGCGGTCGACTGCACGACGGGCGTCCCGCTCGCCGGCTCACCTACGACCACCACGGGCGTCGTCGACCTCATGCGCTCGTCTGACGATCGCCTGTTCACGGCCGGCGTGTGCCCGATCTTCTTTCGCGAGGTCTCCGCGGCGTACGCAGAACTGAGCCCCGGCGAGTGCGACTCTTCGCTCGCCGACGGGACCGCGGTCCACGTGATGCTCACGAGCGGAAGGCTCGAGCTCGCCGGGGACCGGCTTACGGGCGAGTACGACACGCGCACCATGACTCCGACCCAATGCGTGACGTCGCGAACCACGATCGACGGGACGAGACTCTGATGGTGAGGATCTGGCTGCTGGCGGCGGCGGCGCTCGCTTCGTGCGGCGGCGGCCTGACCCGGATGCAGGCCGCCGCGCGTGACACTGGCGTCGCGTACCTCGACCATCACGCGCACGACTCCGCGCGTGGGGCCGGGGTCGAGTACGCGGGCTGCCCGGCAGATCAGATCGCCGTCACCGGCCGGGGCGAGGACTACCGCGTGCAGGCCTGCCAACGGCGCGTCGACGTCCACTGCACGTGGGGCGCGGGCGCGCCAGCATGTGAGGCGCAGCCGGAGCTCGATGCGATGCACGAGGCGCAGGAGGCTCGCCAGCGCGAAGCCCGCGATCGGGCGGCTCGTGAGGAGCGCGCTCGAGCGACGGCCCCAGGGCCGCCTCGGCCGGCCGCGTCCGCTGCTGCGTTCAGGGTGGGGCGCGACGGGGTTCTACAGATGGACGCCGTCGAGGGCTTCCTCGAGCTCCGCGTGCGCGCTTCGTCCGAGCACCCAGAGAGCGTGCTCGTCTCGTCGCGCGTCGTCAGCGGCGACGAAGCCGCATGCGATCACGCGCTCGTGCTCAACGCCGCCGGCGAGCAGTCGCGGATCGAAGCGTCGCAGCGCGACGGGGCGACGACACACTACGTCTTCGACGCGACCACGTTCGCCACGCTCGGCGAGCGCACGCCGATCCGCGTGAGCGTGTGCGGGCAGACGATCGCGTTCGGACACCCCGCGCTCCGCGCGCTCCGCGCCTTCATCGAAGCCGACGCGACGCTGCGCGACTAGCCGCAGCCGCTCGCGAGCACGAGCGCCCGGTCGGCCCCGGGGGCAAAGAGGGGGCAAAACGTCCGTCAACGACTGGATATCACCGTCAGCGCTTGTCGCCTCGGTGCGCCCGGATCGCCTCGAACCAAGGGGGATCCCCTACTTTCCCGCGGGATCCGGGGGGGCGCCGTCCGCGTCTCTTAATCTGTTGGCTCCCGGTTCAAGTCCGGGATGACCCACTACCTCCCCCCACCGCGCATCGAATAAGCTCCCGTTCCGATGCTCTCGTGTCCGCGCTGCGGGGCCAGCCTTCCGACCAACGCGACGTTCTGTTCGTCGTGCGGCCACTCGATGGCCGGCGTCGCCCAGGCGATCGCGCCCGGCGGCGCACGGCCAGGCTTTTCCCGTGACGGCATGCGCATCTGCCACGGCTGCGGCGCCATCGCGCCGACCGAGCGGAGCTCGTGCGCGATCTGTCATCGCGCCTTCACCTCGGGCGAGCTTCGCGCGCCGATCCGTCAGGACCGAGCCTACTGGGCACAGATCCGGACCGAGCTGACCTGCCGGCAGTGCGGAAAGAAGTCGCCGATCGACGAGCCCGATCTCGACGGCACGATCAACTGCGTCCACTGCTCGACGCTGCAGGCGTTCGACATGGACGCCTGGGAGGAGGGCTTCGCGCACGCGCAGTCCGTCGCCGATCTGGCAGGGCCGAGCCCCGAAGGCCGCGGCGGGGCGTCAGGCGTCTCGATCGCGGGCCGGAACCCCTTCGTCGCGATCGGCATCACGAACACGTCGGCCACGCTCGAGATGACGGGCATGTCGATCTCCGGCGGCGTGATGCGCACGCGAAACCTGTCGATGGCGGTCTCTCCCGGCCATCCGCTCTGTCAGCAGTGCGCGACGCCGATCGACGCGAGCGTCCACGGTTCGCGCGTGAGCACGCGGTGCCCAGGCTGCGGCGACACCGCGGCGTACGAGGTGCCGCGCGAGGCGAAGGGCCTCTGCCGCGGGCTCCTTCTCACGATCGCCGACGAGCATCGTGTCGACCGCCCCGAAGCGCGCATGAACGCGACGAGCGCCGGCATGGTGATCGCTCTGCACTGCCCGAGCTGCGGCGGCGCGATCGAGGCGCAGCAGGGCGAGCACTTCGCGACGTGCCAGTTCTGCAAGACGAGCAGCCGTATCCCGAGCCGCACGCTGCTCTCGCTCAAGAAGCACAAGGACGGCGCCACGCCGTGGTGGGCCCTCTTCCACGGGCCTTCGCCCAAGCGATCCGAGCTCGAGCGTGGCCGTGACGACGATGACGACGACGACTCGGACGAGCACGTCGTCGACGTGCCGAGAGGAAGCCTCGAAGATCCGCCGATGGACGTCAGCGCGACCGAGAAGTACCTGCGCTACGCGGTGGGCGCGATCGTTCCCGTGTCGATCTTCGTCGTCGTGTCGGCCGTGTTCTTCTTCCCGATCGTCTGGGGCTGGCTGCACGGCTACGGCAGCACCACGCCGCCTCCACCTCTGCCTTTCCCGTGAGCGAGCCCGTCCAAGAGCGCTGCGGGCGCTGCCTGAAGCCGCGCTTCGCGTGCGTGTGCGATCGGATCGTGCCCCTCGAGGCCAAGACGCGCGTGCTCATCTTGCAGCACCCTCAGGAGGACGACGTCGTGCTCGGCACGGCCCGCATCCTCACGACCGCGCTCGAGACCGCGCGGATCGTCGTCGGGCTCAGCTGGCGCTCGTTCGAGGCGGCGATGGGCAACGAGGCGGTCGACCGCGCGCGCTGGGCGACGGTCTACGCGCACAAGATCCCGCCGGAAGCTTCCGCCGGCGCAGCCTTCATCATCATGGACCGGCACGGGAAGCTCGCGGAAGCGGACGCGACGCTCGACGGCATCGTCCTCCTCGACGGCACGTGGTCACAGGCCAAGACGCTCTGGTGGCGGAACCCGTGGCTCCTCAAGCTCGGCCGGATCGCCCTCCGCCCTCGAGAGCCGTCGATGTACGGCAAGGCGCGCAAGGAGCCGCGCCGAGAGGCGGTCAGCACGCTCGAAGCGACGGCCGATGTGCTCGACGCGCTCGGCGAGGACCCGATGGTGCGCGGCGAGCTACGGAAGCTGATGCGGACGATGGTGCAGCGCGTGCGCGACCACGACGCTGCGAATCAGCCCGGGCCGCCGCCGAGGTCCGGCGGGATCAAGAAGTAGACCTCGCGCGTGTCGAGCACGGTGACGCCGTCGCCGAGCACGTCGATGAACGCGCGTACCAGGACGGGCTCTCCCGTCGGCCTGACGCCCACGTTCATCGTCGGCACGATGTCGAAGCAGACCGGCGTGCCAGGCCGCACGTCGGGGAAGGTCTCCATCACGCCATCGCCGTCGACGTCCGCCGTGGGAAGGCCGCCGACGCAGATGCGCGTCGCGTCGCGCGGATCAGCGACGCCGCCCGCGGTGTTCGTCTCGATGCGATCGATGAACTGGAGCGCGTCGATCGCGTCAGAGGTGTCGTCGCGCGCGACCGCGGTGATGTCGAGCGGCGTGTTCTCCGCGAGCTGACGGATGGCGTCCACGACGGCGGCGTCCACCGTGCCCGAGCCCGCCGTCGGAAAGATGAGCGGCGCGCCCGTCGCGTCGACGGCGCCAGTGCCGGTCGCGATCGCGGCCCACTCCGTCCGCGAAGCGGCGCTGGACGAGCCCGGCCCGAGCTGGATGACGCGGCCCGCGATCGAGTTCACCGCAGCGACGATCTCCGGCGTCGTCGGATACGTCGCGCAGCTCGCGCACGCGCCGCCGCTGCAGGGCGTGCCGCCGGTCGCGTAGGACTCGGAGAACGGCTCGTCACCGATCATCACGAGGATCGGCAGGGCATCGCGCCGCGTGCAGCCGATCCCGATGCCGTCCGCGCACGCAGGCGGCACCACGCTGGGCCAGCGCGGATCGGCGCCGGTCGCCCAGAGCACGATGCTCTGCGCGTACGGTTCGTGCACCGGACGACAGTCCGCCGTCAGCGCCGAGAGCGCGGTCCCGACCGCCGCGGTGTCGGGCGTCGAGGTCTGGTTCACCTCGATGCCTCGGCAGATGCCGGGCGTCAGCGCGAGGGGCGACGTCGGGCACACGTCGAACTGCCCGACACCGAACTGCACGTCTTCGATGGCCGCCGCGACGCCCGGGATGATCGTGCTCGTGAGCGAGGTGCGGATCGTGTCGATGTACGCCTGCATCGAGATGCTCGTGTCGATCATGAAGAAGACGTCCGCGCGACGGATGTTCGTCGCGAACACGAGCGTGTCACGCGTGGGCGAGGGCGGCTGGTTGTATGGAACGAGGAAGAAGAAGTCGCCGCTCGCGTGCGGGTTCGACGTGGGGTCGAGCGGATTGGTGCCCGCCACGGTCTCGACGAGATCGTTGATGCCGTCGCCGTCCGAGTCGGCGCGAAGCGGGTTGGTGCCTGCTGCGATCTCGTCGGCGTCGGAGAGGGCGTCTCCGTCGCTGTCGAGATCGCGGAAGTCGGGGAGCCCGTCGCCGTCGGTGTCCACGGGCGGCGTGAGCACGTCGGAGTCGCCGGCCTCGACGGAGTCCGGGATTCCGTCGCCGTCGCTGTCGGCGTCTTCGCTGTCGGGCGTGCCGTCGCCGTCGGTGTCGACGCTGCCCGACCCCTCGTCGAAGTCGGAGATCCCGTCGCCATCACCATCGGCGCGCCGATCGATGTTCGCGTCCACGGTCGACGCGCCGTCCGGGCCGCCCCCGCCATCGTGGCGCACCGCGAGCGGCGCGGCGTCACAGCCGATCGAGCACAAGAGGAGCGCCAACGAGGAAGCGACGCGGAGATGGCCCATCGAGCGAGGCTACAGCCGCCCCGCGTTTCCAGGAAGGGGCCGCTCGCGGTCGTTGGCCTCCCCGAACCGCGCTGGTAAGGTCCGCGCGCCGATGCAGACCGTGCCGCCCGAGGATCCCACGCTCACGCTCTTCTCCGTGCTCCGCGAGGACGGAACGGCGGACCCGAGCAACGACCCGTTTCTCGACGCCAAGACGCTCCTCGCGATGTACGAGCAGATGCTCCGGATCCGCAGGATCGACGAGCGGATGCTGGGCAAGCAGCGCCAGGGGAAGGTCGGATTCTTCGGGACGATCACAGGGCAGGAGGCGACTCCCATCGCCACGGCCTTCGCGACCGAGAAGCGAGACTGGATCTTCCCGGCGCTCCGCGAGAGCTCGATCATGCTCTGCCGAGGCTTCCCGCTCTCGACCTGGCTGGCCCAGGCGTACGGCAACGAGGCCGACATCCAGAAGGGCCGTCAGATGCCCAGCCACCAGGCCGGACGGAGCGTGAACCAGGTCGGCTGGAGCTCGTGTATCGGCCCGCAGGTCCCCCAGGCGGTCGGCGCCGCGATGGCCGCGAAGTACCGGAAGGACGACGTCGTTTCGATCGGGTTCCTGGGCGACGGCGCGACGAGCCAGCCCGACTTCCATTCGGCGATGACGTTCGCCGCGATCTATCGGCCGCCGGTCGTCATCGTCTGCCAGAACAACCACTGGTCGATCAGCGTGCCGACGCACAAGCAGACCGCGAGCAAGACGCTGGCGCTCAAGGCGCACGGCTACGGCATCCCGGGCGCGCGCGTCGACGGGAACGACGTGCTCGCGGTCTTCACCGTGCTCAAGGCTGCTGTCGATCGCGCTCGCCGCGGGGAGGGCCCTACCTTCGTGGAGTGCCTGACCTATCGGATGGGTCCGCACTCCTCGTCCGACGACCCCACGCGTTACCGCTCGCAGGACGAGGTCGACTCGTGGGGGAAGAAGGACCCGCTCGCTCGCTTCCGCGCCTATCTCCTGAACGCCGCGATCCTCGACGCCCCGATCGAGGCCGAGCTCGAGGAGAAGCTCCACGCCGAGTTCGAGGCTGCCATCGACTCGATCGAGGGCTTGCCGCCGCCCGGCCGCGGGACGATGTTCGAGGACGTCTACGGAGGCGCGCTCCCGAAGCACCTCCAAGAGCAGCAGGCCGACTACCTGAGCATGCCCGGCGCCCCGTCGGCTCACTGACGAACCAAATGAAGGCCCGAAGGCCTAACTCCCTCTCCCCTTCGGGGAGAGGGTGGGGGTGAGGGGCAAACACCCCAACCTCCGCATGCACCCAGACCCAAAATCGCTGACGACCCGACCCGAAGAAAGAACGCGGACTCACATGGCGAACAAGACGTACGACGTGATCGTGATCGGCAGTGGCCCCGGCGGATACGTCGCCGCGATCCGCTGCGGGCAGCTGGGCTTGAAGACGCTGTGCATCGAGAAAGAGTACGTGGGCGGCGTCTGCCTGAACTGGGGCTGCATCCCGTCGAAGGCCCTCATCGCCGCGTCGAACTTCTTCGAGCGCGCGACCAAGCAGGCCGGAACGATGGGCGTGATCATCCAGGGCGCCAGCGTCGACGTCCCGAAGATGCAGGAGTGGAAGGCGGGCATCGTCAAGAAGCTCACCACCGGCGTCTCGGGCCTCGTCAAGGGCGCGGGCGGCGAGATCCTCATGGGCACTGCGCGTGTGACTTCGCCGAAGACCGTCGAGGTCACCAAGGCCGACGGCAGCAAGGAGACCGTCGAGGCCACGAAGGCCATCATCGTCTCCACGGGCGCCACGCCCATCTCGATCCCGTCGCTGCCGATCGACGGCAAGGTCGTCATCACCGCGCGTGAGGCCGTCTCGCTGCAGGAGGCCAAGGGCACGATGGTGCTCGTCGGCGGCGGCGTGATCGGGATGGAGCTCGGGATGGTCTACCAGAAGCTCGGGATGAAGGTGATCGTCGTCGAGCTGCTCGAGCAGCTCCTCGGCACCACCGATCTCGATCTGGTGAAGGTCGTCGAGAAGCACTTCACGAAGGCTGGCGGCGAGATCCTCTACAAGACCAAGGCACAGAGGGTGAAGGTCGAGGGCGGCAAGGCGACGTTGAGCGTGGAGCTCCCCGACGGCAGCAAGCGCGACATCGTCGCGGATCGCGTCGTCGTCGCGATCGGCTTCAAGCCGAACGGGAAGGGGGTCGGCCTCGAGGAGATCGGCGTGAAGCTCGACCCGCGCGGTCACGTGATCACGGACGAGCACATGGAGACGAACGTGAAGGGCGTCTACGCCATCGGCGACGTCGCTGGCATGCCGTACCTCGCGCACAAGGCGAGCAAGGAGGGCGAGATCGCCGCCGAGGTCATCGCCGGGCACAAGGCCGCTCGAGACTGGCGCGCGATGCCGGCGGCCATCTTCACCGAGCCGGAGATCGCGACGGTCGGCATGACGGAGACCGAGGCGAAGGCCGCCGGTCGCAAGGTCAAGATCGGCAAGTTCCCGTTCTCCGCGAGCGGACGCGCGATGGCAGTCATGAGCACGGACGGCTTCATCAAGAGCATCGTCGACGCCGAGACGCACGAGGTGCTCGGCGTCGGCATCGTCGGTCCCGAGGCCAGCGACCTCATCAGCGAGGCGGCGCTCGCGATCGAGATGTGCGCCTACGCCGAGGACGTGCACCTCACCGTGCATCCGCACCCGACGCTGGGCGAGAGCATGATGGAGAGCTTCAAGCACGCGCTGAAGGAAGCGATCCACATCCCGAACCGGTAGGGATGCGAGGGGTCGCTGCTCGGACCGCACGGGCCGCTCGCGCTGGGGTATGCTCGGACCGCCTTGGAGTAGCTCAGAGGTAGAGCGGCCGGCTGCACACCGGCAGGGCGCGGGTTCGAGCCCCGCCTCCAAGCTCGCGTCCACGCGGCGCGCTCCGATGACAGACCACAGCGAGATCACCCTCGGCTATCCGTTGGCTCAGCTCGCGCGCGCGCTGTTCACGGCGACCCACCACGCGGACGAAGCGACGCGCGACCGCGCGAGGGCGCGAGCGACGCGTTGGCAGCAAGTCATCGATGGGATGCGCGACGGGAAGCAGCTCGTGGTGGGCTCGCGAACCCCCGTGCGAGGCGCGCCGGCCTGGGCGACGCTCGAGGTCGCGCCCGGTGGCTTCGCGACCGGCGCGTTGCTCGCGAACGGCAAGCTCGCGTGGCACGAGGAGAACCTGGCCGCGATCCTCGACGCCACGCCGGCCGACGGCGACGTCGCACCTGATCGATCCGTCCTCAACCTGCACTACGTCGGTGACGCGGGTCGCGCCGAGCTGACCGAGTGGCTCGCGAGCGGCCACTATCGTGTCGATGTCCCCGAAGAGGGCGCGTTGCTCGTGCTCGATTGGCTCGTCGCTCACGATCGCGGCGATCGCGCCGAGACGCTGATCGACACGATCGCACCGTACTTCCCCAAGCTCCGCTTCTACCCGCGACCCGCCTCGTCCTCGCCGCGGCCCAGCGAGCAAGTGCAGCTCGAGCCGGCGAGCACGATCGCTCGGCGCCTTGTCGCGCGCCGTACGCCGCTCCCGATCGTGCGGATGCGGGAAGCGCTCGGCGTCTGGGCGCCGATACGTGATCGCGCGCTGTCGCTCTTCCTCGAGACCGTCGAAGGCGACGTGCCGAGGCTTCGTCGCGAGGCCAACGGGAGCCTCGCGCGAGCGCAGAACGGCCAGCCGATCGCCGAGGGTGGCTGGCCCTGTCGCCGCTTCGCTCCGGACTGGCGCGAGCGTGCGCGCGTGCTCCTCGCGGAGCACGACGCGCTGCGGAAGAAGCACTCCTTGGTCCGTGGGCCGGAGGATCCCGGCGAGCCGTACGCGCGCCTGCGTGCGTTCCTCGCGCGCTGCGCGGACGATCCGAGCGCGCTCGACGGACGTGACGTCGGAGCGATTCGAAAGATCCTCGCCTCGCTCGTCACCTCCCAGGGTGTGCCGGGCGAGCCCGAGAGCACAAGGCGGCGCGCGCTCGAGGCGCAGGTCGTCGACGCGCCCGACCACGCCGCGCTGGCACACGTGGTCGCGAGACGGATCGACGCGCTCGGCGAAGAAGACCCCACGGAGGACGTGCTCGCTCCCGTCGCGATCAGCGAGGCGGTGGGCATCTCGAGCGGGATCCCGATCCCGCCATCGATCGCGCGCCGCGCGCGTTCGTGCTTCTCCGGCACCGTGGTCGAGCTGGCCGCGCGCGGTGCGCTTCGATCGAGCGAGATGCTCGCCAAGGTCCTTCCCGCGCGCACGGCCGAGGTTCGTGCCTCGGGTGTGCAGGACCCGGAGCTCCGCCGGCTCTCCGTCGCGATCTACGGCGCCTTTCGTCGCCGACGCTCGCTCCTGCTCCTCGGGCTCGCGTCGCAAGTGAAGGTCGAAGAGCTCCCGTGGGTCGTCGCGATCGAGGCCGAGCACATCGCCGGGCCGGCGACTCGCGCTGCAGCGCGCTCCGTGTTGCGTGAGACGGCGGCCCTCGCGCTGAGGAGCTTTCCTGAGACGGTCCTGCCGAACAAGCTCGTCCGCGAGCTCTCCACGCTCGACGCGCTCGCTGGGACCCAGATCCCCCTCCTCGAGGAGCTCGCCGCCGACATCTTCGCGGGCGCGCTCACCGCGAAGTTTCTGCGTGCTGCGCAAGCGTCGGCGCGCCACCTCGAAGGCAGCTTGTACGCTCGCTACTACGACCTCCCCATCGCGCGCGTGCTGGCGCTCGACGACCTGACGCGAGCGGGGGAGAAGCTGATCTCGCCTGGGCTCATGGCGCTCGCGACCGAGCGGGCCGAGGTCCCCGAAGACGTGCTTCGCCGGGTCGTTCGCAACGGGAAGATCCTCGAGCAGGTCCAGATCCTCACGACGCACGGCCTCGCCCCGCTCCATGCGACCCTGGAGCTCGAGGCACTGCTCCGTCCCGACCTCTCGAGCATGGCAGAGCGCATCTTCCGATGGATCTGCCGGAAGGGCCCGCTGCTGCACACGCCGGGGGCGCGCCTCCGCGCGCTGAAGAACATCGCCTACGCGTGGCGCCAGCTTCTGTTCTTCCTCTCGTTCGCCGAGCCGAGCGAGCTCGAGACGTTCCGTTCGTTCGCCCGGGCACACCTGCACGCGCAGCGCGAGCCCTTCCGAAGCCGCTTCGCCACCGCGCTCGACGGTCTCGATCTCGCTGCGCGCGGCGAGACGCTGGACGCGCCGGCGCGTCGCGCAGTGCCCTGCCTGACCGGCTGGACCATCGGGCCCCACTGGCTGACGTCGTGAGCGTCGCCGGGGGTCAGCCCGTGGCGGCGCGGCTCTCCGTCAGCGTCACGGCGCCGACGAGACCCTCTGCTGTCCACTCCACCGTGACCGCCGCGCCGTCCTGAGCGCGCCATCCGCTCGTCGACCCGTCGGTGCTCGTCACCTCGAATCCGATGCGAGCGAGAAATCGCGCGACGCATGCGCTCCGGTCGACCATCGCGAACGACTCGAAGTCGCGGAAGAGCCGCGGAAGCGCGGTGATGCCGAGGTCGGCGGGGTCGAGCCGAGCGTCGCTCACGAGCATGAACACCGTCGCAGGCCCTGCGTCGGCCGCGTAGACCGGGAAGCCCCCGATGAGCTCTCCGGAGACGTAGGCGAGCTCACGCGGATTGACCTGGCCTTCGCGGACGGAACGAACCCCATAGACATCGTGCCCCGTTCGCCAAGACAACGAACGGAGACTGTTCGCGGCCCGCAGCGAAGGGCCCCAGTCCTGCGCATCAGGGTTGGCCCATGCCCACAGGAAGGTGCGCGAGCCCTTCGCGAACGTGCCGAGGATCTGCGCTCGAAACCGGCGCGCGCCGATGCGCAGCGTGCCCGCGCCGAGGTCGGCGCTCGACGCGTCGTTGCGGACGATGGCCTCGAACACGTGCGCGCGGGCCAGCCCGTAGAGCGCGTGTTCGATGACGGCGGCGTCGTACGCGCTCAGGTCTAGGTCTTCGTCAGTCACGATGCCGCGCGTTCTACGACCCGTCGGAGGGGATGCTTCCTGTGAGGGCCATGGAGGAGCGCCGTGGCGCCGAACAGCGTCGTTCCATGACGCGAGGAACGCGGCGGCCTCCGGCTCGGTCAGCCCGATCTCGAGCATCGTGCTGGGTAGCACGGGGGGCCCGCCACTCGTGGCCGTCGATGGCTCGAAGCCCGCGCCGACGGTCACCGACCCTGGGGCTCGGGCGCGGCGACCGCGAGCGCGCGGACTTCATCGAGCGAGCTACGCGCGCGGGCCGGGATCCCTTCCCACGCGCGGCTCGCGAGTCGCTGGCGCGCGCCGCGAGTGATATAGCGTGTCGCGATGCGAAGGCTCTCTGCGTTGGTGCTTGCGCTCGGGCTGATCAGCGCCTGCGACTCCGACGCTCGGACGCCCGATGCAGCGTCGCTGGATGCGAGCCTCGACGGCGCCCTCGCCGAGGCGGGCGCGGACGTGGGGCCCGGAGAGGACGCGCGCGCTCGTGATGACGGCGGTAGAGACTCGAGCGCTCCGTTCGATGGATCGTCGCTCGATGCCGACCTCTTTCGGGATGCGTACGTCGCCACGGACGCGGCGGCGTTCGATGCGGGTCGAGATGCGTTCGCTGTGGACGGGTTCGTCTCGCCCGACGCGTTCGTGGGCGTCGACGCGTTCGTGGGCGTCGACGCGTTCGTGCCGCGGGACGCTGGGCGCGACGCTGGCTCGAGCGGCGGCTGCATCTCCGGCGCGACCGGCACGCACGCGCTCCGCTTCCGGTGGGCAGGCTCCGGCCCAGGCTCGACCGCCTACGTCGTGTACGAAGCGAACACCCTGCCGGACACGTCGCGCTGGCGCGTGAGCGCGGCATCGATGTCGATCGGCTACACGCCGCGCTTCGACGACACGTTCCTCGGCGAGGGCGGGCTCGACCTCTCGGGCACGGTCTTCATCGACGTGGAGCTGAGCACCGCCGGCCTCTCGTCGATCAGCGACGTCTCCATCGCGATCTACGGCCGAAGCTTCGCGACGACGACGAGCGGGAGCTTTCGGTGGCAGACCTTCTCGGGCGTCGGCGCGACGCCGAGCGGCTCGGTCGCCAACAGCGCTCCGTACGAGTGGTATCCCGGCACAGCGACCGCGGCCTTCGTCCCCGGCGACAGCGGCGTTCTCCTCCGCCTCCGCGCGGGACCGTCCTCGAACGCGCTCATCGTGAACCGCGTCGAGGTCTGCTTCACCGCCAGCTGAGCGATGGCCGCCGTATCGCCTGACCCGCGCGCCCCCGAGCCGCGCTCACCCGCGCGCCGTGTGCTCGGGATCGTGGCGGGCGTCGCCGTGTGGCCGGCGTTGATGATCGGGTTCGGCTTCGCGCCAAGGTGCATGGGCTTCGAGGACGTGACCCTTCGCGCGATCGAGCGATGTCCTCTGGCCGTCGAGCGGCTGGGCACGCCGGTTCGCGAGAGCTGGCTCGGGCTCTCCTGCGGCAACGCCGAGACGGAGGGCAGCTTCGGCCACGCCTCGTGGGACTTTCCGGTGGCCGGGCCGCGCGGCAGAGGCTCGGTCTCGGTCATCGTCGAGCAGCGAGGCGGACCATGGCGGCTGCTCTCGGGCTCGCTCGAGACGGGGGACGATGTGATCGATCTCGTCAGCTGCAGCCTCGGCGGCTCGCTCGTGGTCACGCCCACGACCTTCGACGCGAGCGTCACGTCGGTCATCGGCGCGCCCGGCGTCGCGGTGGGTGACGCGTGCCACGTCGCGGTCCATCCGGGCGATGGCCCGTTCCCTTGCCGCGTGGCGATCGACTGCGCGGGCACCGTGCTCTACGGCGCGGGCACCACGGGCTGGACAGCCTGCGCGGCAGAGCCAGACGGCTCGTTGCGCGTGCGCGACATGGCGCCGACTCCGGACGGCGGTGACCCGACGCTCGATCTCCAGCTCGGTCTCGGCACCGCTGTGCTGACGGACGAGACGGCGTCCGGGACCTGGGTGGTCCAGCTGGCCTTCGCGCCTCGACGCTGACGCTCAAAGCGGCTGGACGCTGCGGCGTCCGACCATCGTCATCGTCAGGGCGACGTCCGCAGACCCTTGCGGCGTGCCGATCGACATCGTCAGCGCGGCGTGGAGCTCGACCGACTCACGCATGCGCGGCAGCGACTCGTCGAAAGGGAAGAAGCTCTCCATGCGGAAGTCGACCCGCCCTTCGCGCACCGAAGCCCCGCTCGCGAGCCCGTCGACCTGCACCTGGTCCGCCGCGATTCCGACGCCGATCGTCAGGCCGTCGACGCCATCCATCTCGGTGCGCTCGAGCACCTCCGCCTCGCCGTGGAGGTGCGAAGGGTCGACGCGGAGGGGCGAGTGCCCGGCGAGCCCACGCGCGATGCCGAGGACATCGGCTGGCCAGCGCTCGCCTACCGCGCGCGGCGCAGTGCTGCCGAAGAGCGCATCGTCGTCGGGGCCGCCGCGGGTGAGCGAGATCACCTCGCCGAGCGCGCTCAGGAATTCCTCGCTGACGGGCGCCGCATCGACGAGCACGCGCCCCGCCTCCCGTGTCTCCTCCGTGCTCACGGCGATGACCTGGCCTGGACGCACCAGCTCACTGCTGACCTGTCCCTGTTCGCGAGTGAACGACCGAACCGTGTACCGAAGCTCCGAGGCCCGGCCCTGCTCGTCGACCGCGAGGACCTCCGCGATGGCATCCAGCCGAAAGGCATTCGTAGCGTCAGCCGTGTCCACCACCTGACCGTGGAACGTCGTCACCGTCTGCTCGCGGTGCGTGGTCTCGCTCGTCAGCTGCGCGCGCTGGCCGACGGAGTAGCGGCGGTGAAGGTGGATCGGATAGCGCTCACCGACGCCGGTGCTCGCGCCGTTCGTGGAGCTCGCGCTCGCGCCGCAAGCGGCGAGACAGATCGCAGAGAGGATGAGGGCGACTCGACGCATGCGCGAGTCGTACTCCATCAGCCCGCGCGTCTGTAGATCCCGTCGCTCGGTGTCTCCGACGCCGCCAGGGGCGAGCGTGGGACGACGTTGACGGGGACGCACGCAGCGGTCTCACCGCTACAGCACTCCGACTGGTTCACGCCATGGAGCGGGCACTCCATCGAGACGCAGGCGGCATGGCCGTGGATGTACGCCATGTCGTGACCACAGAATGAGCATCGCAGCATGGACGAGATCCTACCGATTCGAGCGATGGTGAACAGCCCCGGATCAAACGTGATCCACTCGGTCGATCGTCAGAGCGCGGTCCACACGGCCATCGCGCGCCGGATCTCGGTCGGCGGCGGGTCGAACGAGAGCTGCGCGACGTGCTCGACCATCTCCGGCGGCAGGAAGTAGAGGACGGAGTCTTCCGGCGCAGGTGATTCCTCCAGCGCGTGCGCGACGGTGCGCTCGACCGGAGTCTCCTCCGTGGTGGGCGGCGGCCCGAAGAACGCTTCGTCCCAGCTCGTCGCGAACGCATTGGACTCGCCCACCGTGAGGCCGAGCCCGACGAGCGTGCTCGTCAGCGCGGCCCGCGCATCGCTCACTTCGCCCCAGGCGTGACCGACCACGATCGTGCTGTTGGGGGCCGGCGGATCGAACACGACCATCTGCGTCGTGCCGCCAGCGCGGTGAAATCGGATCATCCGTCCGGGGATCGCCGTGTCGCTCGTGTTGGTGACGTTGATGTCGCCGAAGTCGAGGTACACGGCCCTCAGCGGCACGCTGAGCCCTCGCGACGTCGATCGATAGAACAGGAACGGGCTCGCGGTCTCGCCGATGCGGACGCACGACGCATCCTCCGCGACGGCGCGCGCGAGCCCGAGCGACTCGCACGCTTCGCCCGGGCCGAGCGCAGCGCAGGGCAGCACCGAGCGGTCGATCGGGACCGTCACGCCGCAGCGCTCGCTCTCGATCGCGAGCGGACCCCAGGACACCGTCGTCGGCATGGGCGACGCTGGCACGCCCGTGAACGGCCAGTGCTCGCGGATCTCACCGTCGATGGCGGTGACGCTCGCGGTCGTGACTGCGAACGGCCCAGTGCCCGAGAGGTGGAAGTAGACGACGGGCTTCTCGATCACCTGCAGATCCTGGCGTGGCAGCGGGTCGGGCCCGAGAGCGCCGACACGGAGCGTGTCGCCTGCGCCAGCGCGCACCAGGCCCCACTCGTGCACCGAGTAGCTCGCGGGCGCGGCGGGAGCCGGCGCGGTCGAGGGCTCCGACGGTTGGGGGGTGGTCGGAGATGGCTCGCTCGGGCCGCCGCACGAGCAGCCGAGAACGAGGAGGACGAGAAGAACGGGGGTGCGCATGGAGAAGCAGCTTCTCATGCGGCGCGACAATGCGGATCATCTGCGCGTGAAGAGTGGACGCTCCTCCCTGGCGCCCGAGCGGATCCCGCGTCTCGCTCGCAGCCTGCTCGTTCGCGCTCGGGCGCGCCTCTTCGACTTCGACGAGCAGAAGCTCAGCCCGTCCTCACGCACGCTCGTGCTGCTGGGGCGCGCGCTCTGGCTGGTGCTACGCGCGTTCTTCCGCGACCGGCTCCAGATGCGCGCCGCCTCGCTCTCGTTCTCGACGGTGCTCGCGTTCGTGCCCGCGCTCGCGCTGGCCTTCGCGCTCGCGAAAGCGACGGGGCTCTTCGCGACGATCCGTGACGACTCGATCGTCCCCTTCATCGACCAGACGCTGAGCCCGGGCGCCGCGTCCGCGTCTCCCGGAGTCGCCGGGCTGCGGAGCACTGCGCTCGCCCTCCTCGCGCTCGTCGAAGGCACGAGCCTGACCGGGCTGGGAGTCATCGGTCTCGCCATTCTGAGCGTGGCGATCTTTCGCGTGGTGGGGGGCGTCGACGAGGCGTTCCGAAACGTGTTCGAGCATCGCGGAGCGCCGAGGTCACCTCTCAGACGCGCACGCGCGTTCGCCATCGTCACGCTCGCGACGCCGCTCGGCCTGGCTTATGCGGTGACCAGCGCTTCGCTCTCCCACGGCAACGCCGCTGCCCTCGTCGGTCGGTGGGTGACGGTCCCCTTTCTCCACGACGCGCTGCTCTTCGTGCTGCCGCCGCTCGTGGTCATGCTGACGCTCTACGTGCTCTACATCGAGCTCCCAGACACGCACATCCAGCGCTCGTCCGCGATGTTCGGAGCGTTCGGAGCCGGGCTGGCCTGGTACGGCGTGCAGCTCCTTCACGTACGCTTCCAGCTGGGCCTCGCGCGATGGAACGCGATCTACTCGGGCTTCGGCGCGTTCCCCGTGCTCCTCGCGAGCGTACAGATCAGCTGGGTGATCGTGCTCATCGGTGCGCAGCTCGTCGCGATGCACCAGCACTCGCCCACCCTGCGCGTGCTCGCGGGCGGCGAGCGGCGCGACTTCGCGAGCCTCTCTCTCCTCGGAATGCAGGCCGCCGTCGCGCTCGCGGGCCACGGCGCCCCCGTCACCGCGCGGGCGCTCGCGGCAGAGCTGCGGTGCGACGTCGTGTCGCTGCGCCTGGTGCTCGATGCGCTCGCTTCGCGCGGGATCGTCGCGGCCGTCGACGCGAGCGCGGGCAGGCACTACGTGCTCGTCTCGGACCCCGCCGCGCTCAGGACCAGCGACGTGCTCGCCGCCATCGAGCGCGATCCGCACGCGGATCTCCCGTGGAACGACGCCGATCCGGTGGTGCGCGACGCGCTCACCCGCCACCGCGACGCGGCGGACGCGAGCGAGCACAACGTCACGATCGCTGAGCTGCGCGCGCGAACGAAGAGCGCCTGAGCCGCCTCTCGAGGGGACGAGCCGTCTCGCAAATCGCAGGTTGGGGTCCGCTCGCGTGCGCGGCTATCATCCGGCCGCCCATGGCTCGGATCCTCGCCATCGCCCTCAACACGTTTCGCGAGGCCGTTCGCGATCGGGTGCTCCACGGAGTGCTCGGCCTCGCCTCCGCGGTGCTGCTCTTCACGCTGGCCTTGGCGGAGCTCTCGCTCGACCAACAGCGTCGGGTGGTGCTCGACGTGGGGCTCGCGTCGATCTCCCTCTTCTCGGTCGTCATCGCCGTCTTCCTCGGGAGCTCACTGCTCTACAAGGAGATCGAGAAGAAGACGCTCTACGTCATTCTTCCGAAGCCCATCAGGCGCCACGAATTCCTGCTCGGAAAGTTCCTCGGGATCGCGATCACCGCGAGCGTCTTCGTCGCGCTGATGGGCGCGATCCAGATGTTCGTGACTGCGATCCAGGCGGGCGCCGATGCGCGCCTCGTGATCCTCGCCCCGATCGTGCTGGGCGTTGCGTTCGGCCTCGCGATCCATCGCGCCGACGACAAGACCCGGGTGGTTCCGCCGTTCAGCCTCGTGGCGCTGGGCTCGATGGCAGCCTTGTGCGCGACGACCGACGCGGACGTGGGCCCCATCCTCTACGCGCTCGCGCTGGTCGTCGGTGAGGTCTTCGTTCTCGCGTCGGTCGCGATGCTGTTCGGCTCGTTCTCCACGCCCTTCCTGACGGGCGCGTTCACCGTCGGCGTCTGGCTGCTCGGCCGCTCGGCGGACGAGATGGCGACGATGCGGTCGCGCGTGATCCCCGAATCGGTGCGCACCCTCCTGCACGGGCTTGCGTGGGTCGTGCCGAACTTCCACCTCTTCGTGCCCAGCATGCATGTGCTCGAGCCACAGACCGACGCCGCGAGCCCGCTCGACTACGTCGCGTCGTCGCTCGCGTACGGCTTCGCCTACGCGGCCGCGCTCCTGATCGTCGCGTGCTTGGTGTTTCGGAAGCGAGACCTCGCGTGAGGCGCGAGCCCTGGCGCAGCGTCACCCGTGGCCTCGGCGTCGCCCTGGTCGTCCTGATGGTCCTCGCCGTCCGCGTGGCGGTGTCTTCGCGCCGGGAGCTGGTGCAGGGCGATGAGCTCTCGGGTCGAGGCGACGTGGCGGCGTCCGTCGCGCACTACCGACGCGCGGCCCGATGGTACGTTCCGTTCGGCCCGTCGAGCGAGGCCGGCCTCGACGCGCTCGCGCGGATCGGCAGCGACGCCGAAGCCGAGGGCGACACGGCGCTCGCGCTCTCCGCCTACCGATCGATCCGAGCGGCGGCGATCGGCTCACGGAGCTTCTACGTTCCTCACGCCGATCGGCTGCGCGACGCGGACGAGCACATCGCAGCGCTCATGGCGAGCCTCCCGCCCCCTCCGATCGAGGCGTCGTCCTCGACGGAAGAGCGCCGTGACGCGCACCTGGCGCTTCTCGAGGCGCCGGTCGGTCCGTCACCGGGCTGGAGCGTCATCGCGCTCCTCGGGCTCGCCACGTGGGTGCTCGGGGCATTTCTGTTCGCGACTCGCGCGTTCGGTGACGACGATCGGCTGGTGGCGCGCGAGGCCCGGCGATGGGGGACTCTGTTCGTGGCAGGGCTTTGCCTCTTCGTGCTCGGCCTTGGGCTCGCGTAGAACCCGTTCTTGCACGGGCGTCGGGGTTTGAAGTAACAGCGAGGGACCGTGGACAGCATCAAGGTTCGAGCGAACGGGCCGCTGCGCGGCAACCTCAGGGTGAGCGGCGCGAAGAACGCGGCGCTGCCCATCCTCTGTTCGGCGCTCCTGGCCGACGGCGAGCACACCTTCCGCAACGTCCCGGACCTCCGGGACATCCAGACCACGGCGGCGCTGCTGCGGCACATGGGGCTCGACGTCGACGTGAGGCCGCCGGTCGTGGTGGTGCACGGCCGGCCGGTGATCGAGCCCGACGCGCCATACGACCTCGTGAAGCAGATGCGCGCGTCGGTCCTGGTGCTGGGACCGCTGGTCGCGCGCTACGGCCGCGCGCGCGTGTCTCTGCCGGGAGGGTGCGCGATCGGCGCGCGACTGATCGATCAGCACCTCATGGGCCTCGAGGTGATGGGCGCTGTGATCGAGCTCGACCACGGCTACGTGAACGTCGTGGTGCCCAAGGGGCGCCTCGCCGGCGCCGACATCCATCTCGACATCCCGACGGTCACCGGCACCGAGAACCTGATGTGCGCCGCGACCCTCGCCCGGGGGCGCACGCGGATCACGAACGCCGCTCGCGAGCCGGAGGTCGAGGAGCTCGCTACGGTGCTCAACAAGATGGGGGCGAGCGTCGAGGGGGCCGGCACCGACGTCATCACGATCGAAGGTAAGGAGACGCTGCACGCCGTCGATCACGCGATCATCGCCGACCGGATCGAGGCCGGGACGTACATGGTCGCCGCTGCCATCACCGAGGGCGACGTGCTCCTCGAGGGCATCACGTTCGACCACATCGAAGCGCTCTGCAGCAAGCTGCGGGCGGCCAAGGTGATCGTCGAGCGCGAGGCTGGCGGTATCCGTGTGGTCGGCAAGCTGCCGTTCCGCCCCGTCGACGTGACGACCGAGCCGCACCCAGGCTTTCCCACCGACATGCAAGCGCAGTTCATGCTGCTCGCGGCCCTCGCGTCCGGCGCGAGCGTGATCACGGAGACGATCTTCGAGAACCGGTTCATGCACGTGCCGGAGCTGATTCGCATGGGCGCTCACATCGACATCCGCGGTCGGTCGGCCTTCGTGCAGGGCCCGGCGCGGCTCAGCGGAGCGCGCGTCATGGCGACGGATCTGCGCGCGAGCGCTTCGCTCGTGCTGGCAGGTCTCGTCGCGAGCGGCGAGACCGAGGTGCTGCGCGTCTATCACATCGATCGCGGCTACGAGCACATCGAGGCGAAGCTCTCGGCGCTCGGCGCGGACGTTCGACGCGTCCCAGGCGCGAGCGATTGATGCCGCCCGTCGCAGCTCCGGAGCCGCCGCCCAACGCATGCTTCTCGGGGATCACGATCGGGATCCCGAAGGGTCGTGTTCTCGCGCAGCTCGCGCCCTTGCTCCGTCGTGTCGGCGTGATCACGGACGATGTCCTCGCCGACGATCGCCGGCTCGTGCGCACCGACCTGGCGACGGGGCTTCGCTTCCTGTTGCTCAAGCCCGACGACGTGCCGACCTACGTCGAGTACGGCGCAGCGGACGTGGGGATCGTGGGTCGCGACGTGCTGCTCGAGCGGGAGTACGACCTCTACACGCCCGTCGACCTCGGGGTCGGGCGCTGTCGGCTCATGGTCGCCGGCGTCGTGGGCAAGCCTTCCACGGGCCGGACGCTGCGAGTCGCCACGAAGTTTCCCAACGTGGCAGCGCGCTACTACGCAGCTCTCGGCGTGCCGGTCGAGATCGTGTTCGTTCAAGGGTCCGTCGAGCTCGCGCCGCTCACGGGCCTGGCGGACGTCATCGTCGATCTCGTCGAGAGCGGCGAGACCCTGCGCCAGAACGGCCTGGCGACCCTCGCGCACGTGGCCGACGTGACCAGCGTTGTCGCGGTGAACCGCGCAGCGTTCAAGCTCAAGCAAGATCGTATCGGGCCGCTGCTCGCCGCGATCGAGGCGAGCCTCGCGCCCACGTGACGCGTGCGACTGCGCCCGACCGATCGCGAACGATCGGCCGGGCGCCCTCGCCCCGGGGCTCACTCGGAAGCGTCGTCGTCGTCCGCGTCGCTCGCTCGCGCGGTCCGCGAGCGCGGCGTGCTGACGGCCGCCGTCAGGGTCGTGCCGCCGCTGACCGAGAGCATCGGCCGGAGCCTCCGGAAGGTCGCGCGGCCGATTCCGCGCACGCGCATGATGTCCTCGATCCGGTGGAACGCGTGCGAGTCTCGGTACGCCACGATCGCGGCGGCCTTGGCCGGCCCGATGCCGGGGAGCAGCGTAAGCTGCTCGGCCGACGCCGTCTGGATGTTCACCACGCCGACCTCGCTCGGGGCGAGCTGGGCCGTCTCGGCGCTGTCCGACGACGTCGTCGCGCGGCGCTGCGCCGACACCGGCGAAGCGAGCGCCATCGCCGCCACGAGGCTGAGGCCACACATCGCGATCGTGCTCTTCACGTTCTTTTCCATCTTCATCTCTCTTTCTTCGTTTCGTTGATTGTTCGAACCGACCGGACAACCGCGTCCGGCCCCTGACGCACGCTCGCGTGCGCCAACGTCTCGCCCGCCGGAGTCAGCCGGTCTCGCCGAGCGCGAAGGGCGGCCGCGCCTCGTCCACTTCGCGCTCTCGCTCGCTGAACGGCTTGAACGCGCGGATGTGGAGCGTCCCGTTCGTCGGGATCGCGTCGAGCACGGCGTTCAGACTGCCGTCCCGGTTCCTGAACGCGCTCCCGATGCGCACCCAGAACTTCCGGCCGTCGCGCTCGCGCGCGACGATCGTGTAGACGACCAGCGGGCCCTTCTGGCCGCTCTCTTCCTGCATCGGTTCCATACGACTCGCTCCTCTCGCGCCCTTTCGTCGGGCACGGCGAAGGGGAGTGCAGGGCGGGATCCAGTGCGCGAGAGCCAGTTCTGCGCGGTTTTCGCGCGGCCGGCGGCGTGGTGGCGGCGGCGCGGCGGCGGATGCGCCGCGTTCTCGGCTTGTGGCGCGGACGACGGCGGGGCTACCATGCGCACGCCCGTCGCTCGGGGGCGCGTGTCGGGAAAGGCCACTCGGAAGTTTCTGGAGGAACATGAAGGTCACGCTCTCCACCGACGCGCTCACCAAGGTCCGCGCGGACCTGCTCGCAATCGGTGTCCGCCCCAACGCGCTCACGACCGACAAGCCCCTCAAGGAGCTCGACCGGGCCACCGGCGGCGCGCTGAAGCAGGCCGCAAAGCTCGAGGACTTCACAGGCAAGCCGGGCGAGTCCCTGCGCGTCACCGTCTCGGGCATCGGCGCGAAGAACGTGCTGCTCGTCGGGCTGCCCGACGGCGACTTCGGTGAAAAAGAGGCGCGCGCCCTCGCGGTCCGCTCAGCCGGCGCAGGCGCGAAGTACACGCTCATCGCGATCGCGCTGCCCTCCGACACCGACGACGTGATCCGCTCGGCCGCCGAGGGGGCGATGACGGGCGCGTACCGCTACACCCGCTACCTGACCGGTGATCGGCTACCGAAGCGCACGCTCGAAGCCGCGCGGCTCGTCGTCACGCGCAAAGACAAGAAGGCCGTCGCCGCCGTCGAGGCGGGAGCGGTGCTCGCCGAGAGCGTGATGCTGGTGCGCGACCTCGTGAACGCACCCCCGAACGATCTCACGCCGGTCGCGCTCGCGAACGAGGCGAAGAGGGTCTGCGAAGAGCACGGGATCACCTACCGTCAGTGGGACAAGAAGGGCCTCGAGAAGCTCGGCATGCAGCTCTTCCTCGCGGTGAACCGCGGCAGCGCCGAAGAGCCGCGCATGGTCCAGATGATCTACAAGCCGGAGACCGTCACGACCAAGAAGAAGGTCGTGTTCGTCGGCAAGGGTCTGACGTTCGACTCCGGTGGTCTCTGCATCAAGCCCGCGACGGGCATGATCGACATGAAGTGCGACATGGCGGGCGCTGCGACGACCATCGGCATCGTGCTCGCCGCGGCACGGCTCCGCCTTCCGATCGAGGTCCACGGGTTCTTCGGCGCGACCGAGAACATGACCGGTGCAGCGGCCTATCGCCCTGGCGACGTCTTCAAGAGCTACGAAGGGAAGACCGTCGAGATCATCAACACCGACGCCGAAGGCCGGCTCGTCCTCGCGGATGTCCTGGCCTACGCCGCGAAGACGGTAGAGCCGGACTACCTCATCGATCACGCGACGCTGACCGGCGCCTGCATGGTCGCGCTGGGGCCGTGGACGACCGGCCTCTTCGCGAACGACGACGAGCTCGCGGGCAGCTATCAGAAGGCGGCAGCGCGCGAGGGCGAGTCGTACTGGCGGCTTCCGCTGAACGAAGAGCTGCGCGAGTCACTCCGCAGTGAGATCGCCGATCTGAAGCACACCGGGGACCGCTTCGGCGGGACCATCACGGCCGCGCTCTTCCTCCGTGAATTCGTCGGCAAGTCGACGAAGTGGATGCACCTCGACATCGCCGGTCCGGCGTTCCTCGATCGGGCTCACGGCGTGTCCCCCAAGGGCGGTACGGGCTTCGGCGTCGCGACTGGCGTTCGATTCCTCGAGACGCTCGCCGCCGCCGGCTGAGCCTCATGACGGATCGCTTCCGCGAGCGACTCGCGGTCGCATCGGCAGTCGTGGTGTTCTCGTGCGTCGCGAGCGTCGCGAGCGCGCACCTCGGCCACGTCCTGCTCCGCGCGGAGCGCTACCTCAAGCTCGACGCTAGCGACACGGACACCCGTCTCGTCGTCTCGCTGACGCTCGGGCCCGAAGAAGGCGCGCGCATCCTCGGCGCGGCCGACGCCGACGGCGACAGCGCCGTCTCCGCCACGGAGTCCGAGGCCTACCTCGCGCAGTGGGGCGCGGGTCTCGTCACCGACATTTCCGTCGAGATCGACGGCGTCGCGTACGTGCCCACGTGGACCGAGGGCTACATGGAGCCGATCGGACCGGTGGCGCCCACCGCGCTGACGGTCGAGATCACGGCGCACCTGCCCGTCACCGGTCAGGACCACGTCATCCGATTTCGCGACCACATGCGTCGGGAAGTGTTCGATCGCACCGACGTCGCGTTTCGTGCACACGACGGTGCCGAGCTCGCGCTCGCGGGCGCGGGTGACTCGCCGACCGAGCTCACCCACGACCTCGCCTTCGGATCAGCCGAGCCGAACGCGCCCGACACGTTCACGGCGCACGTGCTCTTTCCCCGCCACCAGCGACCCGCGACCGTCTCGCCGTTGGCGCTGGCGTCGGGAGGTCTGTTGCTGCTCGGCGTCGGCGTGGCTCTCTACCTCGCGCGACGCAGGCGCTCGGCGGCACGAACGACCTGACCGCGGTTCCACGAGAAAGGGCGCGAGGATCTCTCCTCGCGCCCGTCTCTCGCCGTGCTCGAGCGAGAAGCTCAGAGCCGGAACGGGTACGTGAACGAGAACGTCGGGTTCCGGAAGTGCGGGAACGACGCCCCGCGCACCGCGCGCGCGATGCACGATCCGACCGGCGTGCCGGCGAACTGGCCACCGACCGTCGCGTTCGACACGCGGCCCGTCGAGCCGGCGACCGCGATCTGGACCGTCGCAACGCCGTGCTCGCCGCCGCCACACGCGGACACGTCGCTCTGCACGCGACCCATGGCCGTCGTCACGTCGCTTCGCGATGGAGTCGCCGCGAGCGAAGAGTCCTCGGACGCCGAAGACGACGGGGCGGAGGACGACGTCGACCCGCGGCGCGGCGTCGGCGCACCGAGCGCTCCCTCGAGCAGGGAGTCGATGTCGCGATCCGACGAGGACCGCGAGCTGCTGCTCGGCGAGCTGCTCGGCGCCGATGGCGCGCTCGGAGCGCTGGGCGAGGCGCTCGAGCTACTGCTGCTCGACGACCCATGGCTCCCTCGGCGGCTGCTCGACGACCCGCTCGACGAAGGCGTCGACGGTGTCCCAGAGGGCGCTTCGGGGGGCGGCGCGGCGACGGCCGTCGTCGTCGGAGCGGCCTCCGCGACCGGAGCCGGCGCGACGGGTGCGGTGGGCGGCGCGGCCGTTGCGCCGGGGGCGATCGCCGCCACGGCAGCGGGTGCAGTCGCGGCCGGGTCCGGCTGGTTCACCGTGATGTACG
Organism: Polyangiales bacterium; assembly: GCA_038252025.1. Taxonomy (GTDB): domain Bacteria; phylum Myxococcota_A; class Polyangia; order Polyangiales; family Sandaracinaceae; genus JBBSAT01. The sequence continues at coordinate 33,428 of JBBSAT010000043.1, forward strand.
CGAAGATTCCGGCGCCTCCGAGGAGCGCGACCGCGATGATCGCCGCGGCCAGGATCATCGTGTTCCCGCCGCCGCCCGAAGACTCTTTCTTCTCGGGAATGATGACGGGCGCACCGAGCGCGGAGCCGAGGCCGACCGAGGGCGACCCGATGCTCATCAGGTCGTCGATCTTCGCGGGCGAGGAGCCCATCGACGGCGCGGAGGATCCGCCGCCCCCGGTGAGCCCGGTCGCGTTCGCGAGCGCGCGAATGTCGATGAGGCCCGAGCCCTCTCCCATCGCCATGCCAGCCTTGGGCGCTGCGCTCGCCGGTCCACGGCTCGAGCTGCTCGAGGCCCCGCCGCCCCCCCCGCCGCCCCCGCCCGGCGAACCGGTCGCGAGCGCCTGCAGGTTCGACAGGGAGAAGAGCACCGAGTTCTCGTTCCGCGCGCCGGTCATCGCCTGGTTGGCGGACACTCGCGGGCTGGCAGCCGAAGCGACCACGTCGTCGTCCTCGCCACCGCCGCCGAACGGGCTCGCCTCGCTCTGCGCGAAGAGATCCGCGCCCGCATCACGGCCGCTCTTCGTCGCCTTGGGCGCGGCTTCGGCGGGCGACGGGGATGCCAGCGTCGGTGCGTCGGTGAACGGATCCTCTGCCGCAGGGGCTCCCCCCGGGTTCATGATCGCCTGGACGAGCTCCTCGATGTCCTGCGCCGGCTTCCAGTCTTCGAAGCCTTCGCGCCAGACGTACGCGTCCCACCCGATCGATCCCGCCGAGATCATCGACCCGAGCTGCGAGGGGGCGAACGGCCCCTGTTGCTCTCCGTCGACGACCGCATGCCAGACGGCCTCTCCGCCGTAGTCGAACCCGGCAGCAGCGCCCGCCGCCGGTGCGGCCTCGCTCGCGCCCTGATCGCCGCGCACGACGATCGCCGCTCCGCACTTCTTGCAGCGGATCTTGAAGACTCGACCCGCGACTTTTTCGTCGGCAATCGAATACTTCGCGGCACAACTTTCGCAGACGATTTTCATCTCAGCCGATCCCCTTGGTGGCGGGTGCAGTGGCGGTGCGGTCCAGGGCGGTCCGCGCAGAGCGAGCGAAGGATACCGATCTCGTGACGCCCCGATCAAGCTTCGGGAACGGCCTATGGACCCACGGGCAGGTAGCCCCTTGGGTCCGGATGTTGACGGGTCTCAGAGGGTGGTCCCGTCTTTGCCGCAGAACTTGACGTTCCCCGCATAGCTCGTCCCGCACTTGGGACAGAGCTTCGTGGGCGCGCTCTCGACCCGCCGCTGGACGAAAGTGGCGTACGGGACGAGCCGCTCCTTGTCGCGCGGGCACATCGTCAGCTCCGCCCCATAGCCGCGGCGACAGACCGGGCAGATCATCGCGTCGCTCGCGCTGGCTTGCTCGGAGACCGGCGGGGAAGGGGAAGGTGGCGGGACGGGCACCGCAGCGGCCTCGTTCGTCGCGATCTGAGCACCGAAGGGGACGTCCTCGCGAGGCGTCGGTCGTCGCCGCCGCCCACGCGTGAGCAGCCCCACGACCGCGA
>JBBSAT010000044.1:0-34880 GCA_038252025.1 Polyangiales bacterium
GATCGTGCGTGGGCGGCATGGACACAGATGCCGCGCCTACGACAGGTGCGCTGGGACGAGCAGTCGCAAAAGTTCGCACCTTCGCCTCGGGTCGCGCTCGCCCTCGGTCACGGCGTGCACACCCCCGTGATCATCGCGGAACGCAACGGCAGGTTCGTCACCTGCCTCGCCAAGGGGATGAACCGCGGCCCCCATCCCTTCGTCCCGCGCGACCGAATCCAAGCGGCCGCCGCCCGATTGGCGCGGTCACGCGCACGGCTCGCGCCGATCCACGAGATGGCCACCGCGATCGACCCCACGCTCTCGCTGAGCCTCTGCGCGATCGACTTCGCGGCGGCGCGCATGCCGCGCGAGCACTTCGAAGAGATCGCCCGCTGGGAGCCGCTCCTCCGCGCGGAGCTGCGCGCCGTCTACCGGGAGGCGTGCGAGAGCGTCCGGGACCAGCTGCCCGCCGTCTCGACGATCGCCGATCGGACCCTCCACGAGGTCCGCGCGCTCGAGTCGTTCTGGGATGCGTTCTTCACCGCATCGAACCTCCACGCGCTGGTCGGCGATGAAGAGGTCGACCGAGCCCTCGCCCCGATCTTCGCGTCCTCCGTCGTCCAGACCGGCGCGCGCGCGCTCTGGGCCGCTGCGCGCGCACCAGGCAGCCTCTGCGATCGAGTCGCCGGGCTCGCGCTCACCAGCCTTCCCGCTCATCTCGTCCGTGATGCGGCGCTGACGGCCGCAGCGCTGACATCGCCCTCCGAGAGCGCACGGGCGACGGAAGCGTTCCACACGCGGCGGTCCGCTCGAAAGACCCCGATCGACCGCGAGTGGTCCGGCGTGCGCGGCGTGCTCGCCGATGCGATCGCCGATCCGGAGCTCGCTCTCGAGACGTTCACCGAAGACGCGCAGCAGATCGTCGCCGATGCGATCGGCGGCGACCCCATGGCGATCCCTCCCGAGGTCGCGCGCGCGCTCGTCGTGAGCGTCGGCTCCGACTGGCTCGACGAGCCTCAGTGGCAGTGCCTGCTCGCGTCCGCGCTTCCCTGGCTCGTCGCTGCCGATGCCGCCGAGCTCTTCATTCCCCGCGACTGGTGCGCGCCCGTGCACTTCACGCCGGTGCGCGCGCTCGCGATGGTGCGCTCGATGACGCGGATGGGGCGCATCCACGAGGCAGCGGCGAACCAGCCGCTCGGCTCGCTGGGCCTCCGCGCTGCGGCGTGAGGAGGCGGGCGCCGCGTGTTATGCTGATGTTATGCCGATAAAGCGCGTCACGATCAGCATGCCAGAGAAGCTGGCCCGACGGCTGAAGAAGGCTGCGGGCAAGGAGCCGGTCTCCGCATGGCTCACCAAGCTCGTCGAGGAGCGCCTCGACGACGCGGAGCTCGAGCGCCTCTGGGAAGAGCACTATGCGGGCCTCGAGCTGACGCAGGGCGAGATCCGGCGCGGTGACGAGCTGTTCAAGCGCCTCACCAAGCCGCGCGGCCGGCGTGCCGCGTCCTGACCCCGTAGGCGTCGTGCTCGATGCGGGCGCCTTCATCGCGATCGAGCGAGGCGACCGACCCCTGCAGCGGACCATTGCGCGCCTCGCCCGCGATCGCGTCCCTCTCGTCACCTCGGCGGCGGTCGTCGCTCAGATCTGGCGCGGTGGAGCGCGCACGCAGGTGCCGGTCGCTTTTCTCCTCCGCCAGACGGAGGTCGTCGACCTCACCGACGGCGTGGCGCGACTGCTCGGCAGGATCCTCGGCCGCGTCGGCACGGCGGATCCGATCGACGCTCACGTGGTCTTGCTCGCGCAGGAGCGCGGCTGGCCCGTGCTCACGAGCGACCCGGACGAGTTGCTCGCGATCGACCCGGAGCTCGTGGTCGAGCGCGTGTGACGCACCATCGCTCCTAGATTAGACCAGCTGCCTGATGCTCAGTCCGGCGACTGACGCGCGCCGGTGATCTACTCCGGCGATTGCACAAAGTGGTCGCGCGGCCGGACGATCGTCCAGCGATCGAGGATCGCGAGGGTCTCGGCGTCGGCCGTCGCGAGCTTCTCGAAGAGATAGTCCTGGATGCCCTTGTGCACGGCGCACACGGTGGACTCGCGCATGCGTCCGAAGACGCTGCCCTGGGTCTTGTGGTTGTGTGCGGTCTGCGTGCCGCAGTACGGGTTGTAGGGGCAGTGCACGCAGTCGGGCTGCCCGTCGAGGTTCGACGCGATGACGCTCGCGCGCACGGACGGATGCCCGACGACGTCGCGATAGCGGCTCGTCAGGACGTCGCCGACCAGGAACGAGTCGTCGCCCTGCGCGGCGAGCATGCGGCCTTCGTCCGACGCGTAGATCTTGCCGTCGTACGAGTAGGCCAGCGCCCCGATGCCCGCGCCCTCCGGGCTCCGGACGTCGAGAAAGTTCGGGTCCTCGCCGCGCAGGATCTTCGTGAGGAAGATCGCCGCGTAGCGCTCGAGCATCTGCACGCCCGAGCGGTTCTTCTCGAGGATGTACTCGACGGTCGCCCGGTAGAACTCGAGATACTCGCGGCGCGGGTACTCGACCGTCTTCGCCGTCTTCCCGGCAAAGCCGAAGGGATCGACGGGCCGGAGAAAGAGCGCCCGACAGCCGAGCTCGGCGTACGTGTCGACGACCTCGCGATAGCGCTCGAGCGTCGCCTTCGTCGTCGTCAGCAGCGCCTCGACGCGATAGAGCGTCGGGTCGAGCCCTGCCTTCTCGTACTCCTCGTTGATGCGCTTGATCCAGTAGGCGGCGCGCGCGTGCGTGCCCCTCGCCGGGAACGTCAGCCCCGCCATCGGGAGCGCCTTCTTCTCGGCGTCGGTCTCCCGATGCGTCAGCACGCGCTGCTTGTCGTGGAGATCGGCGGGGCCGTCGATCGACGTGCAGATCTGCACTCGATTCTCGAGCAAGAACGCGAGCTTCTCGTCGTCCATCAGCCCGAGGTTCGAGACCATCGTGAGCTCGACGGCCTTGCCCGTCTCCTTCGACTTCGCCTTCGCGCGCTCGCAGATCCGCTTCACGATCGGGAAGTTCACCAGCGGCTCTCCGCCCTGGAACTCGATCGTGAGCGACGGGCTCGTCGTCTTGAACGCGAAGTCGACCGACGCGTCCGCGACCTCCGGGCTCATGTCGGTCTGCACCGCGTCCATGTCCGCGCGGGAGGCGTGGCAGTAGACGCAGGTCTCGTTGCAGCGGAGCGTGACGATCATCATGTGGAGGATCGGACCGCGATCGAGGTGGCTACGGCGTCGCTCGATGCGCGCGCGCGCTGCGCCTGCGTCGTGGCGCGTGCGGATGAAGTTGCGGCTCACGAGCTGCGCCTCGAGCCCGCTGTCCGGGACGACCTTGCCGCTCGCGAACAGGCGGAACTCGTCGCGGCTGAGGACGAGCCAGTTGCCCTCCAGGTTCGTGATCACCACCCGCTCGGTCCCCGGGAGCTCACGGAAGCGAAAGAACGCCGGCGTGGTCGGATCGAGCTGGTCTCGGATCGGGGACAGGAGGGTCTCGGTCATCTTCGGGCCATCGTACACGCGCCGTTCCGCGGAAGCAGGGTTCGTACGTGTGCAGCGTACACGAGGCCTCGATTGCGATAACCTCTCGCGCGATGGTGATGGCCCTTCCTCCCGAGCTCGTGTCCCTGGATCTGGACGAGCGCAGCGCGACGCTCGCGATCGACGCGTCGATCTATCCCCTCGAGGCGCTCTACGGCGCGTCGTACGTGTTGATCGATCGGGCCTACGTGCTGCTCGATCGGCCGACGCCGGATCGCTATCGCGCGACGGTCGTCCCAAAGAAGCCGGAGGAGGACACCCGCGCGCAGCTCGAGACGCTCGCCCTCGAGCTCGCCAACGAGCTGCTCTCGTGCGCCTACCGCCACCGGCTCCAGGTCGAGAACCGAGCGCTCATCGAGAGCGTGACGATGCGCGCGATGGCCGGCGCGATGGGCCCGCCCTCGCTCGACGACCTCGAGAGCTTCGACTTCACGAGCGATGCGTTCGAAGACCCGCTCGGCATCGCGCTGAGCTGGGAAGAGAAGTACGGCAAGAAGCCGCCCCCCGCGGGCGAGGGCCCGCCGCCCGCGAAGGGCGAGGAGTGACGTGAGGGAGGTTCGCTTCCACCGCGAGCTCTACCGAGGCGAGTCGGTGGACGAGGCCGTGAAGGTCCTCGCGCCGTACGCGAAGTTCTCGCTGATCGAGGAGCCGGAGCACTGGCTCGTGCAGATCGAGTCCACGACGGCGGCGCGGGAGCGAAAGATCGCGCTCGAGCTCTGGAACCACGCGCTCGGCCTGACGATGCGCGCCCGCGGCTGACAGACACAGCGGCGCGGGCCGCTACTCCTTCTTCGCCGCTTCTTCCCAGCGGGCGAACGCGGAGTGCGAGAGCAGCGACGTGCAGTAGTCGCGCGCGACGGGGTCCTTCAGCTCGACGCCGTAGCTGCGAAAGCGCGTCGCGACCGGCGTGAACATGGCGTCCGCGATCGAATAGCGGCCGAAGAGGAACGCCCCGCTCGCCCCGTACGCGTCGCGCGTCGTGCGGAAGATCCAGGTCAGGCGCGCGATGTCGGCGGCGACCTCGGGCGAGATGGGCTTCACGATCCGCTTCGTGATCTGCATCGGCATCTCACGGCGGAGGCTCTGAAATCCCGCGTGCATCTCGCAGGAGTACGCGCGCCCGAGAGCGCGGGGGCCGAGCTCGGCGGGCCAGAGCTGCGCTTCGGGGAATCGCTCGGCGAGGTACTCGCAGATCGCGAGCGACTCGTGGACGACGAGGTCCCCGTCGATCAGGACGGGCACCTTGCCGGTGGGCGAGTGCGAGAGCAGGCGCTCCTTCACGTCGGGCTTGTCCAGCTGGACCACCTCTTCGGTGAAGGGCGCTCCCGTGACGGCGAGCGCCAGCCAGGGCCGGAGGCTCCAGGACGACAGGTTCTTGCTTCCGACGATGATCTTCAGGGGCATCGAGCTCCTCCGGTCATGGACAGCGAACTTCTCGCGGTGGCTGCGGGTCGACGAAGTGGGGCAGCGCGAGAAAGCGCTCTGGCTCGGCGCGCGCGAGACAGGTCACGAGGGGCGCCCCTCGATCGAACAGGATGGCCAGCGCCTCTGCGTCGGCGAGCATCACGACGTCGGTGTCCGAGTCGCCCGCGGCGAGCACGGCGCGATCGGCCCGCGTGCCGGGCGCCTCCATCGCTGTCTCGACGGGGACGCCGAAGATCGCGTGGCGGATCCAGAAGCGCTTGCCCACGTCGAACGTCAGCATCGGTCCGAAGGCCCGCTCGTACGGGTGCTCGCCGAGGTAGCGGCCCGTCTCGCCCATGACGAGGCGCGCGCCGATCACGTGATCCTCGGCGAAGCCGGCGAGCGACGCGGCGACGCGGACGACGGGCTCGAACGACGCCGACACGATCCAGACTTCGAACCCCGCGGCGCGAAGCTCGTCCGCGAGCGCGTGCATCGGCTCCTGCAGCCGGAGAAAGCCGTCGATCTCCTGCCCGCCGAGCGCGAGCCGCGTGCCGACGGGCGCGCTCGTGCCCCGCTCCACCGCCGCGCGGCCCACCGCCGTGGCCTCGGCCTCCGTCATCCCCGCGAAGAGCCGCGTCAGCATCCCGTAGCTCGCGCGATAGGTGGACGTCCTCGGAGGATCGAACGCGGGCGATCCATCCTCGAGCGCGCCCCCGATGGCGAGCTGCGCGATCGCAGCGCGACACGCGCCGTCACGTCGGGTCTCGAGGACGGCGTCGGGAGCGCCCGGACATGCTGCTTCGAGCAGCGCGAGCGCACCGTCGGTCAGCGGGCCCCAGGCGCGAAAGTCCGCCGGCCGTCGCACCCGCTGCTGATCGAGCATCACCGCGAGCGCGAGGTCTCCGACGTCGCCGCGCATGGAGGTGTTGTCCCAGTCGAACACCGCGACAGGCGCGACAACGGCGTCGCGGTCCGGCCCGCCTCGGCCGAAGCGGGCGATCACGCTGTCGATTCTTTCGCGCTGAGGAGCGCTCCAGCTCATCGAGGACTCCGCCCGAACCACAGGATCTCCAGCCGAACGCGCCGCCCCGCAGCCGAGAGCCAGCGCGAGAACGAGCACGAAGGGATGCCGCACGCGCCGCCATCGTGACACGCAATCTCCATGATATCGAGGAGATAGAGATCGATCCTCGGAGCCAGTAGTCCGGCGCTCCGGACCTCGAGCCTCAGAATTCCGGGAACGCGGAGGTAGGGACGGCTGTCCAGATCCGGGCGTAGTCTCGTACGTCGGGAGCATCGTGAGCGGAAGAGAGCGTCAGCGAGAGAGCGTTCGCCCGACGGTGTGGCTCGCCGCGGGCGCGATCGTCCTCGCGTGTGCCGTCTTCGCGATCTCGATCGCACGCTGGATCGAGCGCGGCGGCCTGGTCGAGACGGCGCGCGGCATCGCCGAGCGCGCGACCTCCGACGGGACGCTCGGCCCGAGGCCTCGACTCGCGGAGGCCGAGCTCGACGGCGGCGTGTCGTTCGCGTGGCCGCTCGAGGTTCACTCCGCGGTGCCAGCGGAGGAGCGACGCGATCCACAGCTCGTCGCGTCCCAGCGCTCCTTCGGAGGCGAGGACACGGGGCTGCCTCCCCCGTTTCACGAGACCTGGGCGCGCGGCCACCTGGTCTCGGTCTCGGGAGCGCCGGAGATGCAGCGCGGCGACGAGTGCTGGGTCCGCGTTCTTCCGGTGATGAGCGGCAGCTTCAACTGCCTCGTGCGCATCACCTGCGACGACGTCGTGGTGTACCCGGACTCGGTCGAGCGCGCGGGATATGCGCCGTGTGACGTCGATCAGGGGCGCGTGCTCTCCGGACGCGACGACAGCCCCTCCGGGCGCGATGGGGACCCGACGCTCGAGCTCGATCTCCGCCGCGGTCGCGTCGAGATCACCGACGCCGTCCCGGAGATGGACGACCCGTACGTGCAGTTCCTCGATCCGGAGGGCCGTCCGGTGCGCAACTTCTCGGTCTCGATCGTCCTCGACGCGCCGCGCGCCTGAGGGCCCCCGGGAGCGCAATCCTTCGCGATCGCCAGCGGATCAATTGATCGGCTCGCTGCGCCCACCGCGACCGTCCGTGCTCTACGCGCACTCCCGTCCACGGTGCGCTACGCGAGCACTCCTTCTCGGATCCCGGTACGCTCCGCGCGCGGGAGAATGAGCGCGCCAAGATGACCGTCCGCTGCGACAACTGCGGGACGACGAACGCGGACGAAGCGCGCTTCTGCGCGGGGTGCGGCTTCGCGCTCGTGCCGCCGCGCGATCGCGATCCGCTCGTGGGCGCGACGATCGCGAACCGCTTCCACATCGTCCGCGTCATCGGTGAGGGTGGGATGGGCCGCGTGTACTACGCGGAGCAAGCGATGGGCGCATCGAAGCGGCCCGTCGCGATCAAGGTCCTGACGACGAGCCCGAACGACGACCGAGCGGTGGCCCGCTTTCACCGCGAGTGCGCGACCGTCGTGGCGCTCACGCATCCGAACACCATCCGCTTCTACGACTTCGGCGCGCTCGAGGACCAGCGGCTGTACATCGCGATGGAGTTCGTCGACGGACGCTCGCTCGGGAAGGCGATCTCCGAGGGCCCGATGCCGTACGCGGTGGTCGACCGGATCGTGACGCAGATCGGCGGCGCCCTCGCCGAGGCGCACCGGCGCGGGATCGTCCATCGCGACCTCAAGCCCGACAACGTGCTGCTCTCGAGCCACGGGGACGAGGGCGAGTTCGCCAAGGTGCTCGACTTCGGGATCGCGAAGAACGAGCGGGAGTCGTCCACGAGCGAGATCACCGCGGCCGGCACGATCGTCGGGACGCCCGCGTACATGTCGCCGGAGCAGCTCTCGGCCAAGCACGTGGACGAGCGCTCCGACGTCTACGCCCTCGGGCTGATGGCCTACGAGATGCTGACGGGCGCGCGGCCCTTCGTCGCGTCGACACCGCTCGAGTGGGCGACCGCGCATCTCACGATGGACCCGCGAAGCTTCGACGACTTTCCGAGCACACGCCTCCTGCCTCCGGAGAAGCGCGCTGCGATCCTCCACGCGCTCGAGAAGGAGCCGAACGACCGAACGCCGACCGCGCTTCGCTTCGTCGAGGATCTCACGGGCGCCCTCCGCACCAGCACGCCCGTCACCCGAGGAGGCGAGCGCGCCTTGGTCACCGGTGACGCGCCGACGGTGGCGGTCCCCACGCCGACTCCGCGAGCCGTGTCGAGGACGTCGTCCTCCGACTCGTACGCGGTCGGCCGACCTCGGACGCGCTGGGTCGCGTACGTCGTCGCGGCGCTCGTGATGACGGGGCTCGGCGCCGGCGGGATGATCCTCTTGGCGAGCAGCTCCGTCGTGCCGGTGGTCGTCCCGGCGTCCGTCGATGCGGCGCCGGCACCTGCCCTGGACGCGGGGTCGGACGCCGGCCCGCGCATCGAGTGGCTGAGAATGCTGAACGGCGAGAACAACGCGGACGACGCGACGTTCGCGCTCGGGCCCCCCGACGGACGCTGCGCGGTGCTGCGCCCGAACGGAAAGATCATCGTCGAGGTGACGCCAGACCTCTCGCTCGACACGGACGGCGCGGAAGGGGCCGACCTCGAGGTGGTCCTGGTCGAGAGCCGGAGCGGGCCCTACCGCGTCGACGTGAGCATGACGCGGCACCAGGTCGTGGGCTGGACCAACGTGGGCCTCGACGTCGTCGGGACCTCTCCGTTCGACGTCGACCAGTTCGACATGCACCGCTTCCGCTACGTGCGGATCAAGAACGCGGAGTCACGGTCGCTCGTCTGCGTCGACGCGATCGGGCTCCGGCTGCACTGAATCGCCGTCGTCAGCGGCGAGGACCGCGACGACCTGCTCTAGAAAAGCCCGAGCGCCAGGTAGGCGGCGGCGAACGCGGCGAGCGGGACGGAGAAGTTGTCGTCGATGCGGCGCGAGCCGAGCTCCGCTGCCGCGCCGAGCACCGCGCCGGCGAAGGACGCTGCGATGGTCGCGCCGAGACCGACCTCGGGATGGAGGGCGAGCACGAACCCGAACGCGGCGAGCGCGCCCGACATGACGAACGCGAGCGAGCCCTCGAGAGAGCGGCCGTGTACCAGGCGGATGCGGCCGAAGCGGCGGCCGATGATCGCCGCGAGCGGATCGCCCACGCCGAGCACGACCAGGGCGATGGCCGCAGGCACCTCCGCGCGTGCGAGCGCGAGGAGGAGAACCGCCGTCGCGTACCACGTCGCCGAGTTGATCCGATGCGCCTCGTGTGGGTGCGCGGTGCGCCCGAAGAGGGACATGCACCACTCGTTCACGCGCGGACTGAGCTTGCGCGAGATCTCCATCGTCCAGCCGCACGCGGCCACGACGGCGGCGATCCCGATCGCGACGCCCCAGCTCGGCGCGAGCTCGAGGGCGAGGAGCGCCGAGGTCGCCGAGGCGAGGTGCAGGAGGTTCCGCGCGTAGTTGGTCGGGCGGAGGCTCGGGACGTGGACGTCCTCGGCCGAGAGCGCCGTCGCCAGCCGCTCGTAGGTCGGCTGGACCCGCTGGCGCAGCGCGAGCCAGTCGGCGCGACGATCGCGCTCCGGCGCATGGGCGTCGAGGAGCGCGTCGAGCGTGATGAGCTCTCCGCCGAGCGACGAGGGACGCGCCTCTGCGCGGAGATCCGACTCGCGGATCGATCCGAGCTTCACGCGAACGCCGTCGAGACGACCGCGCATCGCCACGAAGCTGTCGTTCTTCAGACGGCCGCGGTCGAGCTCGGCGAAGAGGCCGTGCAGCTCGATCGCGACGTCACGGCTCTCGATCGCGAGTGCAACGCTCACGGGGGCCGAGCGAACGATGGATTCGGTATGCACGCAAGACCGAAACGCGCGCGGGCCCTGCTGCGTTCGTCATCGTTCGGTCACGAGGCCGTCAGAAGGACGTGCAGTACTCGGCGCGCAGCATCTCGTTGATGGCCTCGTCCATGCTCAGCCGGCCCGCGCGGACCTCGCGGAGATCCCACACGCGTCCGCCCGTGACGCTCGGAAGCGCCGGCATGTCGCCGAAGGGCGCGTGGAAGCCTCGACCGACGTCCGGGCTGCGGCCCGCGCCGCAGTCCTCGCCAGCCCCCGCGAAGGCGAACGCGCCCAGCCGGATCTCGTCCGAGACGAGCTCCTCGAGAACCTCGGCGTACGTGTGCTCGACGAAGACGCCGCCGCCCCACTCGCCAGAGAGCACGCCGGGCCGCTCGGCGAACGTGTCGTCGGTGACGTGGATGATGAAGCGCGTCGACCCCGCCCGGAACGGGCACGTCGTCGCCGCGAGGAGGAGGGCGTCGAGCGAGTTCTCCGGACAGTCGAGGTTCTGGAGGTGGCTCGCCGGGCTCTGGTTCGTGGTGGAGAACGTGCGCCACGTCTCGAGGGCAGCCTGGAAGTCTTCCTGCGAGGCGAACGGCGCGCACGCGTTCACCGCGACGGCATCGTCGACGAAGACCACGAGCGAGAGCTGCACGTTGGAGGAGAGGGCGTGCGCCGTGCTCCAGATGCTGAGCATTCCGTCGCGGACCGCAGCGAGCTCACCGGCCATCGACGACGAGACGTCGAGCGTGAAGACGACGTCGAGGGGCTCGTCGCAGGTGCCCGTGTCGACCGGCGGTCCGGCGTCGATGTCGGCGTCGAAGAAGGTGGCGTCGACCCCGGCGTCCATCGCCGTGCAGAACGCGAAGATGGTGCAGGCCGGGTCGCGGCAGTCGGTCATGCCGTCGCCGTCGTCGTCGCGGCCGTTGCTGCACGTGTCGGCGTCCGACTCGGTCGGCGCAACAGGCGGCGAGCTGCAGGCGGGTGCGAGCGCGGCGAGCGCGAAGACGAGGACCAGGCGAGCCGAGAGCGTCATGAGCGCGGCAGTGTGACGCCTCATGGGCGGCTCGTCATGGGGCCTCTTCTGTCGGCGCCGGAAGAGCGCGGGCCGCCGAGAACGGCTCAGCGAGGCTTCTCGGCGACGACGACCTTGGCGACGAAGTGCGCCTCGCTCGAGCGCACGACGAAGCCCTCCTCACGAAGCGCGCCCTCGAGCGAGTCTTCGAGGTAGTCCGCGTAGAAGGGCTCGTGGAAGTCCTCCGGGAAGCGCTCGAGGAAGAACGCGACCTCGCGCGAGTCGATGCGCTGCGCGGAGTCCTCGAGCACGCAGAGCCCGCCCGGCGTGAGCACCCGGAACATCTCCCGGAGCACGTTGCGGCGCGCGTTCCTCGGAAGCTCGTGGAACAAGTAGACGCAGGTGGCGAGATCGAACTGGGCGTCCTTGAAGGGCATCGCCTCGGCGTTCTCGTTGACGAACGACGCGTCGGGCACGCTCGCCAGGAGCTCGCGCGCCTCCTGCAAGTAGTACGGCGAGAGGTCGAGCCCGTAGAGACGCAGCTCCGGGTGGGCGGCGTGGATCTGCGAGAGCGTCCGGCCGGTCCCGCACGCCACGTCGAGCACGCGGTGTGGCTCGCTTCCCCCGTTCTCCGCGAGCCAGCGCGAGATCGGTGGGATGACCTGACGTCGCATGACGTCCGCCATGCCTCCGAAGAGAAGCTCCACGCCCGCGTCGTAGAGCTTGGCCGAGCGCCGCGAGAGGTAGCCGTCGGTCTGCCAGTGAAAAGTCCGGCGGAAGTACGGCGGGTACTTCTTCGCTTCGACGCGATCGAGATCGCGGTAATTCGCGTCGCGGCGGCGCCGCACGACGCTCGGGAAGTCCCTGACCATGAGCGGCAGTCGCCTCGCGTACGTGCGGGTCGGGATCTGGAAGAGGAGGCTCTCGGGGTACAGCCCGTCGCGGACGTTCTGGACGTCGCGCTCGAGGAGGGCGCGAAAGCGCTGCATCAGGATCTCGAGCTGCCTCGCGTCGGGCTGGATCGCGCCGCCGCCGGTCACGAGCCGCAGCGCGCGCTGCGCGAGGCCCGCCGGGACGAACATCGAGAGCTGCTGGGCGACGTACGCGGCTTCGCGCGCGCGGTGCGGCAGCTCGCGCAGGCTCGTCACGGAGCGGCGTCTCCGGTCGAGGCGTCGACGCTCGCGTCACCCGCGAGGCGACACGTCCCTCCGCTGCACGTGAGCCCGGTCTCGCACTCGCTGCTCCGCGTACACGGCTCACCCTCGCGCTTCAGCGCGTTGCTGCTGCTGCAGCCGCCGCCGGCGCCCAGAGAGAGGAACACGCTCGCTCCGAAGAGCACTGCGATGACGGCGTGAAAGCTGCGCGACATCGGGATCGAGTATGGCACGCGCGCTGGAGCCCGTCGCGCTGCCCGCCCGAGCGGTAGCGCGCGCGTCCAGCGTCGTCGGGTGACTTGATACCTCGGTCGAGACGCTACCTTCATGCCTCGATCGGTGCATTATGCCACGGTCTCAGCTGGGGATCGTGCTGTGACTAGGGTTGGGTTGGGCTTCGTGCTCACGCGCCGCACGGCACGCCCCGTGCTGTAGCGGCCACGCCGAAGCCCACGCCCTCTGGACAACAGAGGAGCGGGCAGTCGCTGTCGGTCGCGCGGGCGGAGATGAGGGGTAGCGCGCCGTTCGGCGGGCCCATCCGCGTGAACGAACCTCCATTCGGATCACTCATGGCTTCACTGCACCTTGCTCTCCGGCGCCACGCCGGGGTCGGCGCCGCTCCGTCCGCCACCTTCTTGTTCGCGCTGATCGCGTGCAGCTCACTGGCGACGCCCGTGCGCGCGCAGGTGAGGCCGGTCATCCACCTCGAGGTCGGCGCCTCGCGCATGCTCTCGGCGCACCAGCGCGAGACGCTCGGCTACGACAACGGCTTCTCGGGCATGGCGCGACCCGGACTGCGATTCGCTGACGTCTTCGGCGTGGAGCTGAGCGTGGGCTCGCTCTGGTTCCCGTCGATGCAGGGGCTCGGCAGCGTCTTTCTCGCCGGCGGCGGCGTTCGTCTCGAGCCGATGCTCGGCCAGATCGGGCGAGCCGTCGTGGATGCCCACATCAACTATGGCTACACGGGCGTCCTCTCGCGGTTCGCGTTCGACGTCGGCCTGGCGTTCGAGTTTCGCGCGAACGACAGCGTCGGGCTCGGGCCGTACGTCCGCTACACGCACCTCTTCGCGTCCGGACCGAACGACGGCGAGGACGCGATGATGCTCACGTACGGTCTCTCGCTCTCGATCGGCGCGTCCGACTCGCACGCCGTGCCCGACTCGGACGGAGACGGATTCCTCGACGACGTCGATGTCTGCGTGACGGTGCCCGCGGGCAGGTGGCCTGATCCGGCGCGCCTCGGCTGTCCGCTCGCCGACGCCGATCACGACGGCGTTCCCGACCGCGACGACGTCTGTCCGAGCGTGGCCCAGGGGTCAACGCCGGATACCGAACGCCCGGGCTGTCCGCTGCTGGATACCGACGAGGACGGCATCTCCGACCGCGACGACCTCTGTCCGCGTGAGCCCATGGGCGAGCATCCCGACCCGGCGCGCGCGGGCTGCCCGCTCTCCGACGCAGACGGCGACGGGATCTTCGATGAGGGCGACGCGTGTCCGACCACCGCGCAGGGCCCGCACCCAGATCCCGAGCGTCCCGGCTGCCCGGACGGCGACGACGACGGCGACGGCGTGCTCAACGCGGTCGACCTCTGCCCCACCGAGCATCTGATGGCGACGTTCCATCCCGATCCGGATCGCCTCGGCTGTCCGCTCGCCGATCGTGATCACGACACGGTCCCGGACGCGGTGGATGCGTGCCCGGACGTTCCCGGCGCGCCGAGCTCGACCCCGGCGAGGAACGGCTGTCCGGGCCTCGTGCGCGTCTACTTCGATCGGATCGACATCGGTCAGCCGGTCTACTTCGCGACCGGGCGCGACACGATCCTTTCCCGCAGTCGCCACGTGCTCGCCGCGCTCGCCGAGGCGCTGACCCTGACCGAAGGCATTCGACGGATCTCCATCGAAGGGCACACGGACGACGTCGGCAGCGACGAGGCGAACCTCGATCTCTCGGCGCGTCGCGCAGCGAGCGTGGTGCAGTGGCTCGTCAGCCACGGCGTCGATGCCTCGCGCCTCGAGGCGCACGGCTTCGGCGAGTCGAGGCCGATCGCGGAGGGCACGTCGCGCGCAGCGCGCGAGGAGAACCGACGCGTCGGCTTCCGTGTGGTCGATCCGGCACCCGTTCCTGCCAACGAAGGAGGTGCGTCGTGAACCGAACGTCTCGTGTCGTGATGCTGGTGCTCGGCGCTGCGCTCTTCGCTGGCTGCGGGGATCGGCCGCTGTTCGGACCGAGGGACGGCGGCCTGCAGGACGACGCGTGGGTGTACGCCCCGCGCGACGCGGCGCGGCTCGACGCGGACCGTGACGACGTGGGCTCGCCCTCGGAAGACGCGTCGCTCCCGGGCGATGCCGCGATCTTCTTCGATGGCGGCGGGCTCATCGACGGCGGGCTCGTCGATGCAGCGCGCGACGCTGCGGGCGACGGCGGGCTCGTCGACGCAGCGCGCGACGCGGCAGGCGACGGCGGGCTCGTCGACGCAGCGCGCGACGCGGCAGGCGATGGCGGGCCTCACCTCGGTCCAGCGCCCGTCGATCTCGGGCCGATCACGGACCTGTCGCGGGCTGGCGCCTACACGCTGATCGGGAAGACGGGCATCACCAACGTCATCGGCACGCTCATCAGCGGCGGCCATGTCGGCGTCAGCCCGGTGTTTTCCCCGTCGATCACGGGCTTCTCGCTCATCCTCGATCCGTCGGGGCAGTTCTCGACGTCGCTCTCCGTCGTGCCGCCGGCGCGCGTCTACGCGGCCGACTACGCGGTCCCCACCCCCACGAACCTGACCTCGGCGATCCTCGACATGGAGGGCGCGTACACCGACGCCGCGAGCCGGCTCCTTCCCGACTTCCTCAACCTGCTCGACGGCCACATCGGCGGGAGCGTGCTCGCCCCCGGCCTCTACAGCTGGGGAAGCAGCGTCGACATGACCGCCGGGATCATGTTCACCGGCGCGGCAAACGACGTCTGGATCCTCCAGGTCCAGAACGACGTCGATCTGAGCGCAGCGACGAACATGCTCCTCGCGGGCGGTGCGCAGGCACGCAACATCTTCTGGCAGGTCGCCGGCCAGGTGACGATGCACCCGGGCTCTCACTTCGAGGGCGTCATCCTCTGTCAGACGGCGATCACGATGCAGACGGGCGCGTCGATGCACGGACGGGCGCTCGCGCAGACGCTCATCGCGCTCGACGACGACATCATCACGGCGCCGTAGCGACTTGGAGATGACGACGCGAGACGCGCCCGAAGCGGACCGCGTCCCGTCGCTCCGCCAGCGAGCCGATGGGGTCGTGGTAGCCTGCGCGATGCCGATCGAGCCCAAACATCAGCCGGACCGGACCTCGACGGACGAGAGCCTGCGCGCCGAGCGAGCGAAGGCCGATCGGGTCGTCTCGACGACGCAGGCGGCGGTCGCGAACGAGGCGGACGTGATCGTCGAGCGTGCGCGCGACGAAGCGGACGATGTGCTGGTCGAGGCTCGCGCGACGGCCGATCGAGAGACTGCAGAACGCGCGTCGATCCCCGGCGCGCGAGCGACCTTGAGAGACGAGCGAGAGCGCGCCGACGAGGCGCTGCGCGTCGAGCGCCGATTCGCGGACGAGTCTCTCGAGCGCGACACGACCGACCGGTTTCTCCTCACGGAGCGCGCTCGCGCCGACGACGCCCTGGCGCACCGCGACGACTTCCTCGGAATGGTCAGCCACGACCTGCGCAATCTCCTCGGTGGGATCGTGCTGAGCACGGCCGTGATGTCGGAGACCACGCCGGACGGTGATGTGGGCAACGCGCTCCTCGTCGGAGCGGCCCGGATCCAGCGCTACGCCGCGCGCATGAACCGCCTCATCGGAGACCTCCTCGATGTCGCGAGCATCGACCGCGGGGAGCTCGCCGTCACGCGAACGCCTGGTGATCTCCGGGCCACCATCGCGGAAGCGATCGACTTGTTCCAAGTCGCAGCTTCGAAGAAGGACATCCAGATCCAGCTCGAGAGGAGCGCCGGACCGATCCTCGGCGACTTCGACCACGGCCGGATCCTCCAGGTGCTCGCGAACCTGATCACCAACGCGCTCAAGTTCACCGCGAACGGCGGTGTCGTCTCGATCCGCGCGGCGCGTGCGAGCGCAGAGCTGAGCATCTCGATCCGGGACACCGGCTGCGGCATTCCAGCCGGTGCGCTCGAGGACGTGTTCGAGCGCTTCTGGCAGGCCGGCGAGCACGACCGACGCGGCTCGGGGCTCGGGCTCTACATCTCGCGGTGCATCGTCGAAGCACACGGCGGCAAGATCTGGGCAGAGAGCGTGGTGGGAACGGGCAGCACGTTCTCGCTCACCTTCCCGGTCACGGCCGCGCCCCGCTCCACCGGCGCCTGATCGCTCCGCTGGCGGTCTCGCTGTGGCTCAGGGGCGCAGGCCGAAGCTCGCGATGAAGCCGCGCGGCGGGATCGTGTAGATCGGCTCGCCGCGCACGTCCCAGCGGTCGAGCAAGACGTTGGCGGCCATGATCCCCGAGCTCGCCGCGCGCTCCATCAGCGCGCTCGGGAACGGGACCTTCACGTAGTCGCCGGCGAGCGCGATGTTGCCGTAGGGCGTCGCGACGCGTGGCCTCGTCGCGAAGGAGCCCGGCGCGAACGCGGGGCAGTCGCTCCGGCGGAGGAAGACCTCGTGCACCGCGCGTGCTTCCTTGAGCTCGGGATAGAGCGAGCCCAGCGCCTCCTTGAGCTCGGCGCGAACGGCAGCGTCGGACTGCGCGGTATCGAGGCCGAACGCCGAGAGCTGGACCACCGAGCCGCCCGTGCGGAGCGAGAAGCGACGGCTCTCGCCCTCAAAGCGATCGTAGAGCGTGATGCTGTCGAGCGATCCGTGCCCTGCGATGGACGCGAAGGGCGCGCGCGTCTCGCGCGCGGGACGATCGTAGAAGATCCGGTGCACCACGTACGGAGCGCTCGTGGCCAGGCCGGTCATCGACGCGGCGAAGGCGGTGTCTTCGGCCAGCTGAGGCGACGCGTCGAAGATCGCGCGCGCTCCGCCGACGTCGGTCGCGAGCACGAGCCCCTCGGCCTCGATGTCGCCCACGTCGGTCCGCACGCGCACCTTGTCGCCGCGCTCGCGCACGATCTCCGTGACGGAGACGCCGAGGCGAAGGTCGACGCCGAGCATTCCGAACACGCGCTCGAGCGGCGAGAAGACGACGTCGCCCGTGGGCTCGTCGAGCACGTCGAAGCTCATCCCCTCGGGGTTGCCGAGGAAATAGTAGTGCAGCATCGAGAGCATCTCGGCGGCGCTCACGTGCTCTTCGCGGTGGAAGACCGAGTGGCAGAAGACCCGGAAGACCATCTCCCTCGCGGGGGGCGGGAGGTTCAGGCGGTCGAGATAGGTGCGCGCGGTCTCCACGTCGTGGCGCGCGTAGGACTTCTGTGGATCGAACGCGATCATCGCGCGCACGGTCTCGCCGTCGAGGTGGCGCAGATCCTTCAGCGAGACGAAGCGCGTACGCCGGAGGAGCGCGAGCAGGTTGAGCGGGGCGGTGGTCGGCAGACCGACGAACGACTCCATCGCGCCGTCGGGCCCGAGCACGGGATAGTCCGAGAGCGGACGCAGCGCCGAGAGCTCGGGATCGACGCGCTGCAGGATCGCGCGGAGGTTGTAGTAGTGCCGGAAGAACGCCGGGAAGCCTCGCTCCATCTGGAACGTGTCCCCCGTCGGAAGGCGCTCCTGGAAGGAGCCGATGCGGCCGCCGAGAGACTTCTCGCGCTCGATGAGCGTCACCCGCACTCCCCGCTCGGCGAGCACGAGCGCCGCGGACACGCCTGCGAGCCCGCCGCCCACGACGATCGCCCTCGTGGAGGGCTCCGCTTGATCGCGCGTACCGCGGAAGGCTCCACGCAGCTCGCGCCGAGCTTGGCCGACGCGGTCGGCGAGCTTCCCTCGCGGCGGGAGCGGCGGCGGGAGCGATACGCGGCGCTCTCTCACCACGATGTCACTCTGCGACGCCGACGGGGTGTGGACGCGAAGCGAGGAACGAGTGCAGGATCCCGCGCTGCCATCCGTCCATGGGCTCCGTGCGTACGTTCGTGAGCCCGGACCGTGAGAGCCGCCGTTCGAAGGCGCGGACACCGTCGAAGGATCGGACGCTCTGGTGGAGGTAGCGGTAGATGCGCGCGCTGCCGCCCGTGACGAGCCCGCCGGGGACGATGATCCCCCAGCACACGGCGTCCCAGGTCGCCCGCGCACGGAGCGAGTCCGACACGGAGTACTCGTGGAAGCAGATCGTTCCGCCCGGCGCGAGCAGGTCGTACAGGCGCTCGAGGCAGAGGTCGACGTCCGGCACGTTCCGGATGCCATACGCCATGAGAATCCCGTCGAATTCGCCGGCGACGCCCGTCGCGCGTGGATCCATCGCATCGCCGTGTGCGAACGAGACCCCGCGCAGTACGGTCTTCTTGCGCGCTTGCTCGAGCATTCCGCGCGAGGCATCGAGCCCGACGATCGTCGCGCGCGGGTAGACCGCCAGCATCGCCTCCGTGGAGAGGCCCGTGCCGCAGCACAGATCGAGCACGCGCGCGTCGGGGCGCAGGGAGAGCCGCGCGGCGCTCTGACGCAGGTGGCGGTGATAGCCCGGGTTCATCCCGGTGAGGAGATCGTAGGTCGGCGCCGCCTGGTCGAAGTCGCTCGGGACCTCGCGCTTTCTGCTCGAGAGATCCTTCATCGGGCGTTCGGGCTCATGCGATCTCCGGCAAGAGAAGTTCGACCTCGGGCAGCGCAGGCTCGTCGAACCGTCGGGAAGAGTGAGTCGGCAGGAGCAGTGAGAGCGCCACTTCCACCTTGCGAGCGGTGGACGTGGACGCGCGACGGCTCACCGCATCGTAACCGTTCTCGGCCACGATCCGACCGATCTCTCGGTAGAGGCGCGCTGCGATACGGATCGCGCGGCGACTGTCCGCAGGAAGGGCCTCGATCGCAGGCTCCGACCGGACGTAGAGCGTCTCGGCCTCGAGCAGGAGGCGCTGGGTGACGGCGCCGATGCCGCGGGAGAAGCGGGGCGCGGACAGGAACGACTCGAGGTCCACGCCGTCCTCTTCGAGCCAGTCGAGCGGGAGGTAGACGCGGCCGTGGCGAGCGTCCTCGCCGACGTCGCGCGCGATGTTGGTCAGCTGCATCGCCACGCCGAGGTCGCATGCGCGCGCGAGGATGGCTCGGTCGCGCGGGCCCATCAGCCAGGTCATGACGACGCCGACGGAGGCCGCGACGCGCGCCGAGTACGCGAGGACACCCGAGAGCGTGCGGTAGCGGCGGCCCTCGACGTCCCAGAGGTAGCCCTCGAGCAGCGCGTCGACGGGCGCGCGGGGAAGCGCGTTCAGGCGAACGACGTGCGCGAAGGCGCGATCCACCGGTCGATCGTGCGGATGGCCCGAGAAGATCGCCGAGACGCGAGCGCGCACTTCCTCGATGGCGCGCGACGGATCGGTCGACTCGTCGATCGCGTCGTCGGACTCGCGACAGAACGCATAGAACGCGGCGACGGGATCGACGAGGCGCGCGGGGAGGGCGCGCGACGCGAAGTGAAAGCTCTTGCTCCCGTGCGCGAGGATGATCCGACAGGCCGCGTAGTCGGCGCGGCTCGCGTGGAGCGCCGTCATCCCTCTGACTCGAGGACGTGGCGCGCGACCTTGAAGTCCCGCGCGATCTCCCGCGCGGTCATCTTCGCGCTCATCATGACGCTCGGCGTCCCGCCTCCAGGCTGGTAGCTCTGGCCGACGCCGTAGAGGTTCTCGATGTCCTCGCTCTTGTTCTGTGGGCGAAAGTAGGCCGTCTGCCAGAGCACGGGCTCGAGGCCGAACCCGTTCCCGAGGTAGCTGTTGAGCGACGTCTCGAAGTAGGTCGGCGTGATCCAGCTCTTGTGCACCGTCCGCGCGCGAAGCTGCGGGATGAAGCCGCGCTTCTCGAGGAGACCGAGCACGCGGTCGACGAGAGGCTCGGCCTCCTTCGCCCAGTCCACGTTGCCGCCGAGGTGGGACACCGGGACCAGCGTATACGCCGCGTGGTGGCCGGGAGGCGCGAGGCTCGGGTCGGTGAGCGTCGGCACGTGGAGGTACTGCGAGAAGTCCGGCCCGAGGATCCGGCGCTCGAAGATGTCGCGGAGCAGCTCCGCGTAGCGAGGCCCGAGGATGATGTTGTGGTGACGTAGATCGAGGTCTGGATAGCCGTCCTTCCGGAAGCCGAAGTAGATCACCAGCACCGACATGCTCGGGCGCGCGGCGAAGAGGCGCGCCTTCGTGCGCGTACGGCGCGCGGCGGGAGGAACGAGCGTCCCGAACGTGTGCACGAAGTCGGCGTTCGACGCGACGAGGTCTGCCTCGAGCCGCTCGCCGTTCTTCAGGGTCACGCCGCGCGCGGCGCCGTTCTCCACGTCGATGCGAGCGACCTCGCTCTCGTAGCGAATGCTTCCGCCGAGCTCTTCGAGCTTCTTCACCATCGCCTGGACGAGCGCACCGGTGCCGCCCCGCGCGTAGTGAACGCCCCACGTCTTCTCGACGAAGTGGATCATCGCGTAGATCGCCGGCACGGCGAGCGGGTTGCCGCCTACGAGCAGCGGCTCGAAGGAGAAGACCGCGCGGAGGTTCTCGCTCTCGAAGTAGCGACTGACGAACGAGTAGAGCGGACGGATCGCGTCGAGGCGCAGCAGATCGGGAAGCACCTTCAGCATCGAGGCCGGATCGCCGAAGTGCGTGTAGCCGAGCTCGAGAAAGCCCCGCTCGAAGATGGCCTTCGCGGCGTCGTGGAAGCGCTCGTAGCCCTCGAGGTCTCGCGGCGAGTGCTTCGCGATCTGCGCGCGCGTCCGGTCCGGATCGCCGTCGTAGTCGAAGTAGGCGCCGTCGTCGAAGTAGATCCGATAGAAGGGCTCGATCGGCATCAGCTCGACGTAGCGACGCGTCGCAGGCCCTCCGCTGTCACCCGAGGTGATGCGCTTCGCGCTGCGGACCTCGGCAGGAAAGTCCGGGCCGGTCAGCCCGGCCTTGCCTCGCTCGAGCGCGAAGAGCTCCTCGATGAAGTGAGGCACGGTCAGCACCGTCGGGCCCATGTCGAACGTGAAGCCGTCGACCTTCTTCACGTACGCGCGACCCCCGGGCCCATCGAGCTTCTCGAGCACGGTGGTGTCGAACCCCATGCTCGAGAGGCGGATCGCGAGCGAGAGCCCGCCGATCCCCGAGCCGATCACGATCGCCTTCCGTTCGGACATGTCGGGGCGGGGTGTAGGGCCGGAAGCGCCCCGGGTCACGGACGAGGCTCACGCAGCAGCGCTCGGCTGGCGATGCTCAGGTGACGGTGGCGCGCGTCGGGAGGCGATCCCAGGGGTCCTGCTGTCGCCCGAGCGCGTTGTACTCGCAGAACGAGAGCAGGTTTCCGTGCGTGTCCGTCGTGTGATGGCAGCAGTTCGCGATCCGGTCCTGGTCGTAGGTGTACCGGTCCATGAACGGCTTGATGGCGATGGAGAACATGTCGGTCGAGCGCACGAAGCGCTGTCCCAGCCAGGCCGTGATCTTCTTCCCGACGTCGTCGGTCGTCCCGAGGAGCGCGCGCACCTCGCTCGTGTTCAAGAGCGTCTTGTACGCGGCATGCTCGGTGACCTTCTGCACGTCCGCGTAGCGCACGACGTTGTGGACGATTCCGAAGCGGCGCAGAAAGACCGTGAGCCAGCCGCAGTTCGGATGGCTGCACGGGATCGGCACGAAGTCGTTCGGCCCCATCTTCGCGCGCGCGCTCGCCATGACGCCGTTCGCGATGTCCGAGAGCGTCAGGCGCTCCATCGGATCGCGGCCCAGCTCGTAGCGGCCCGACCAGGTCACGGGCTGCATCGCCACGAGCTTCACGTTGTCGTGCGCGAGGCCCACATCGAGCACCTGCCCGATCTCGCCCTCGTTGACGTCCTGGCTCAACGTCATCGTGAGCTGCATCGGAACGCCGAGCGCGTCCATGCGCGCGATGATCTTCTCGCGGAGCTTCGTCGGGCTCGCGCCGCGGAGCACCTCGTTCGCGCCGCTCGAGAGAGCATCGAACTGGAGGAGCAACATGAGCTTGTCGGCGTAGCGCGCGGCGAGCGCGGCGTTCTCCTCCTTCGCGAAGAGGAGCCCGTTCGTCGGGACGAAGACCTTCTTCACGCCCGGCTCGCCGTGGAGGAAGCCGACCATGTCCCAGAAGCGCGGATGGAGGAGCGACTCGCCGCCGGTGACCTGCACCGAGTCGAGCTGCCCCTTCTTCTCGACGAGCGCGCGGATGGTGCGGACGAAGTCGTCGAAGGGAAGGTAGCGGGTGCCCTTCGCGTCGGAGTAGCAGACCGGGCACGCGAGGTTGCACGCGTCGGTGACCTCGACGAGGACGGTGCAGGTTCGGTTCGCGAGCTGATCGGTGCCGTCGCCCGTCGCGCAGCTCTCGCCCGGCGCGCAGCAGGCCTCACCGCCGTCGTCCTTGGTGAACGGCACGTAGTCCGGGATGCGCCAGACGCGGTCTTCCGCGAAGCGACGGCCGACGTGGTCCTTGTTCGAGAGGTAGTACCAGCTCGCGTCGTTCTCGATCACGGCCTCGCTCGCGCCGTGCGTCGGACAGTGCTTGCCGAGGATGACGCGGCCGAGGCGGGTGAAGACGAGCGCCGGCACGTGCTGGAGACACTCCGGGCAGAGGCTCACGGTCGACTTGAGCGGACGGCCCACTTCCTTCGCCATCACGCGCGCGATGGTCTTCTCCTCGTCGAGCGTCACGAGCTCGCGCGAGAGAGCCGCGATGACGCTCGATCGCGACGGCGGCGCGGTGAGCGTCGAGAGGCGGAGCTTCTTCGGCTTAGTGGAGGTGTCGAGCATTCTCGCGCTCCATGAGAAAGACGCCGAGCCGATAGAGCATACGGTGCGAGACGGTCGCGCGGCGATCGGCGCGCGCCTGCTCGTCCCGCAAGAAGCGCCGCATCTGCAGACTCGAGAACGCGCGATCGGCGGCGGCCTCCGCGTGCGCGTGGACGTCGAGGGCCTCTTTCAGCTCGGTCCTGGTGAACAGGGTCGAAGCAGCCTCGAGCGTCTGCGCGATGTGGCGCAGCTCGTCGTCGTGCACGCGCTTCATCACGCGCACGACGTCCTGCTTGCCGAGCCGCTCGCAAGCCTCGAGGTGGATCTCGACGGAGCGCGCGACGCGCTTCTCGAGCGTGTGCGCGTGCACCAGGAAGTGCCCGATGCGGCGGCGCTTCGCCTCGGCATCATCACTCTCGAGGATCGCGAACGAGACGGGGGTGTGCGCGCGGATCACCTGGTTGAACACGTCGAAGCCGGTGAGCTCCGTGACGGGTTGGCCGAGGCGCCGCAAGAGCTGCTCGTAGAGGCGTGTGTGCGCGCGCTCGTCGTTGGCGTGTCGCTCGAGCTGCGCTGCGAGCGCCGGCGTGTCCGCGTGCTTGGCCGGGAAATAGTCTTCGACCGTCTCCGGGTGCTTCTCGCCCGCGCGGTAGAGGTTGAGGACCCACGCGTGCGTCGTCTCGTCGCCCGCCAGATCCATGTGCAGGCGGAGCTTCACGCGCTCGCGGATCGAGAGCCTCAATGGACGGCGCACGTGAAGAGGACGAGACCGACGAGCGCGAGCGCGATGAGCGAGACCACGCCGATGACGGCGCCGACCCCGCTGAGGCAGCCGACGAGGAGCGTGGTCCCGTTCTTCTGCGAGGAGGTCATCCCCGACTCGCCTCGGGGTCCCACCTGTGGCGCCGGCGGCTCTGATTCGCTCATGTCGGAACCCTCGTCGTGGTGCCTGGCGGGAGCGCGCGTCTGAGCCCCCAGACCGCGCCCACGATCACCATCAGGAGCGCGAGGACTTGATAACCCGAAACGAGACCGCCGAAAAGCCGGGGCGTGTCGCGGATCATCTCGGTGAAGAACCGGAAGGTTCCGTAGAGCACGAGGTAGAGCGCGAAGATGCGTCCCCTCATGCGGTCGTTCTTCACCATCCAGACGAAGAGGCCGCCGACCGCGAGCTGGAAGAGCATCTCGTAGACCGGCGCAGGGTGCCGCGTGATGCCGTCGGCGTCGGTCACCGCCCAGGGAACGCTCGTGGGCGCGCCGCGGCAGCAGCCGGAGAGCAGGCAGCCCACGCGGCCGATCGCGACGCTGAACGGCAGGATCATCGCGAACCGATCGTTGGGCGGCTCGCGGTAGCCCAGCACGGGCTTGAGCACCTCGGCCCCGAGGAATCCACCGAGGAGCGCGCCGGTGATCGAGCGCCCTCCGAGCAGCATCGTCTCGGGCTCCCGGATCGGCTCGATCGGCCAGCCGAGGTCGCCGAACATCGCCGCGAGCTTGGCGCCCACGATCGCGCCGACCAGCGTCGCGACCTGGAGGATCCGGTACTTGCGTCGCGCCTCCGGGTCCTGGATGGCGCGGCTCGCGGGAAAGAGCGCCGCGAGGGCGAGCCCGACGAGGACGGGGATCGCGTAGGACGGACGGAACGCGTCTTCGGGGATCACGGCAGGAGCGCTCGCGAGGAAAGGCTCATTCGAACACGAACCCGTGCTCGCCGAACCAGGACGCGCCGAACGCGACGCAGACGAAGACGAACAACGCGAAGTGCTGCTTCGCATGAACGTCGTGCTCTTCGGTCGGGATCGCGCTCGCTCGGTGGTAGCCGAGCTCGTCGATCGCGCCGATCACCGAGAAGATCGCGAGCCCGACCAGCATGCGTCCGATGCGCCCCATGAAGGCGCTTCCGATGAGGAAGAACAGGACGAAGCCCAGCAACAGATGGATCACGTTCTCGAGCTTCGGCACGGAGCGCGCGCGGAAGTGAAGGACGTTGTCGCGGTACGCGAACACCAGGAATGGCACGAGGGCCACGCTCATCGCGAAGGTCGATAGGGTCAGCCCGGGCACGCGCCGCGCATCATGCCCGACGAACGGTGCCTTCGGCCATGACGTGGTCGACGCGATCCTCTTCGATGCGCAGGAGATCCGGGTGGGTCGTCGTGAGGAACACCTGCGCGCCCAGGCGGGAGAGCAGCGCGAAGAACCTCGCGCTTCGTGTTCGATCGAGCTCGCTCGAGACGTCGTCGAGCAAGAGCACCGGCACCCTGCCCTTCCATCCGGTGATGATCTCGAGCTCGGCGACCTTCAGCGCGAGCACGATGGCGCGGTGCTGTCCCTGGGACGCGTTGTGCTTGGCGCCGCGCGCCTTCACCTCGAGCAGCACGTCGTCGGCGTGCGGACCTTCCGCGGTGAACCCGCGCGAGAGGTCCTTCTCGAGCGAGCGAGCGAGCGCAGCGAGGAGGGAATCTTCATCGGGCTCGACGCGCGGCGCGAACGCGATACGGAGCGGAACGTCTTCTCCGATGATCTCCGCGAACGCGCGCTCGGCGACGGGAGCCAGCTCTCGGACGAGCTTCGCGCGCGCACGACCGAGGACTGCGCCCGCCGACGCGAGCACGGGATCGAAGGCGACGATGGCACGGCGATCGATAGCTTCTGCCTTCAAGAGACGGTTCCGGCTCCTGAGCGCCTTCACGTACGACGCGAGGGTGCCGGCGTAGACGGGGTCGAGCTCGGCGAGCACGCGGTCGAGGAGCGTGCGCCGCGCCTCCGGTGCCCCCTGCGCCAGCTCGAGCTCCCCTGGATGGAAGAGCACCATCCGCGCGACCTCCTGATAGACCAGGGTCGTGCGCGGGCGCTTTCCGTCGAGCAGCACAGCGCGGCTGCTCCCTCGGGTGAGCTTCACCTTCAGCGTGCGCGGCAGCGGAGCTCCGCTGAGCTTGAGGCCCAGGGTCGCGCTCTCGGCGCCGTGCTGGACGAGCTCGGCCGCCGTCGCGCCACGAAAGCTCGTGAGCGTGCCGGTGAGATGGATGGCCTCGAGCAGGTTGCTCTTGCCCTGCCCGTTCTCGCCCGAGATCACGTTGAAGCGCGGGCCCGGGGAGAGGTCGGTGGAGGCGAGGTTTCGAAACGATCGCGTCGCGATCTCCTCGATGCGGATCGCTTCCCGCGCGCTCACGGAGTGGCTCAGATGCGCATCGGCATGATCACGCCGACGAAGAGCGTCTGCTCTCCAGCGGGCTTGATCACACCGGGGTCGAGCTCTCCGGCGAGCTCGAACGCCACCTCGTCGTCGCTCAGCGCGCCCAGCACTTCGTTGATGTACTTGGCGTTGAAGCCGATCGTGAGCGGCGCGCCCGCGTAGTCGACGTCGAGCTCTTCGCTGCCCTCGCCGATGTCGGGGCTCTCCGAGACGATGCGCAAGCTCCCTGGCGAGATCATCAGGCGAACTCCGCCGGACTTGTCGCCCGAGACGAGCATCATGCGCTTGAGCGCTTCCATCATCATCGTGCGCGAGACGACGACGCGCTTGTCCTGACCCTGGGGGATCACCTTTGCGTACGGCGGGAACTGCTCGTCCGCTAGCTTGACCGAGAGCGTCACGCCCTCGCGCTTGAAGAACGCGTTGCCCGCGTGACTGGCGACCGCGATCTGCAGCGGGCCCTCTTCCTTGCTCGCCTTGTCGGCCTTCGCGCCGTCGATGAGACGCCGCAGCTCCATGATGCCCTTCGCAGGAACGAGCATCGAGAAGTTGAGCATCAGCCCGTCGCCGAGCCGGTGATCGGCCTTGCTCAGCCGGTGCCCGTCCGTCGTGACCATCCGGACGATGCGGCCCTCGCCCTCGAAGAGCGCGCCCGCGAGGTGCGGCCGCGTGTCGTCCGTGGACATCGAGTACGACCTCTTGGCGGCGAGATCGCCGAGCACCTCGGCGTCGATCGAGACGAACTCCGCGGCGCCCGGGGTCGGAAGCGGGGGGAAGTCGTCGCCCGGCATACCGGGGATCCGGAAGCGAACCTTCCCGCACCGGATCTCGGCCGCGTGGTTCGGCCCGACGGTCCAGTGCACGTCGCCCTCGGGGAGGTTCTTGACGATGTCGAAGAGCGTGCGGGCCGCTACGGCGACCGTGCCGCCCTTCTTGACCTCGGCGGGCGCGGTGGCGGTCACGCCCAGGTACAGGTCCGTGGCCGCGAAGCGGAGCGTCCCCGTGTCCTCCGTGGTGAGGAGGATGTTCGAGAGGATCGGCATCGAGCTCTTCCGATCCGCGACCGCATGTGTGCGCTCGAGGCCTCGGAGAAAGTTCTTCTTGCTGATGATGAGCTCCATGCTCGGCTCCCGGACGCGTTCTGGACGCTAGAAGAAGAGAAGAGAGAGATCTTTAATTGATCTCTTCATCTTCATAAGGCCTGTGGATTGTGGAGAGGATCGGGGACACGCACGAGATCATGGAGCTTTCGGAGGAAGGCGCCCTGTGGAGCGCTCGGCGCCAGACTGTGCACGGATCGACCGCGCCGTTCATCCACAGGACCTATCCACGCGTGCACGGTCCCTCTGTCCACAAGCCAGACTCGTGCCCGCGACAGGACTGTATCTGCGGCGCCTGGCGAGCGGCAAGTAATCGACCGCTTCTTCTGCTCTACTCCCGGCATGCGCTCACACCGGCTGGCCCTCCTCCTCCTCGCCCTTGGAAACAGCGCCCTTTCGGGCTGCGGAGGCCCCCAAGCGCCCACGGACGCAGGCCTGGACGGCGGAGCTCCCACGGACGTCGGAACGGACGCCAACCTGCTTCCGCCCGACCCGTTCACGCTCCAGATCCAGGACGGCGCGGGAAGGACCCTGGAGCTCTCGACGGATCCCCTCCACGTCCGGATCTACGACGCTTCCGGTGACACCATCGTCGAGAGCGCCGGGGCCGCCCTCGAGGTCGGGCTGGCGGCAGGAGGCGCGACACGGTTCCACTCGCCGATCCCCGAGACCCCCGGCGGCGTGCGCTGGAGCGGCCTCGCCCACGGCGTCTCACACGTCGGCACGGCGAGCGGGATCTTGCGCGACGACGAGGGCCACGAGGCCGAGGTGACGCTCACGACGGATGGCGCGGGCCAGCTGGCCCTCCGCGTGTCCATGACGGCGGCTTCCTCCACGGACGCGGCGCTCATGCGCTTGCGCCTCGCAGCCGACGACGGGAGCTACCAGGGCCTCGGCGAGCAGTTCGACGGCGCTGAGGCGCGCGGACGGGTCGTTCCGATGCAGTTCTCGATCACGAGCCTCACGCGCGCGAGCGGCACGAACGAGGCGCACGTGCCGATCCCCTTCCTGGTCAGCTCTCGCGCCTACGGGCTCTTCGTCGAGACGCGCGAGGTCGGAGCGTTCGACGTCGCCGCGAGCGCGAGCGACGAAGTGCGCGCGGCCTTCGAAGGCGCAGAGCTCGATCTGCGCTTCTTCGTCGGCGATCGGCCGGCCGACGCCATCGCGCTCTACGCGCAGCACACGGGCTTGCCGATCTTGCCGCCGCGCTGGGCCTTCGCGCCGATGCACTGGCGCAACGAGTGGCCCGATCGCTCGGTGCTCGAGGGCGACATCGCGGCGATCCGCGCCCTCCACATTCCGTGCACGGCCTTCTGGATCGACAACCCGTGGGAGACTTCCTACAACGATCACATCATCGACGAGACGCGCTTCCCCGCGGCCGCGGAGATGATCTCGTGGATGCGAGACGAAGGCTTCCGCCCGCTCGTCTGGACGACGCCCTACCTCGATCGACCCGAGGACGGCGAAGGGCCGGACAACCCTGCCGAGGTGCTCTGGGTCGATGCGGCCGATCGCAACCTCATGATCCGTCTGGGCACGGGCTCGATCCTGTCCTCGCCCTCGGCCGCCGGCTGCTGTCAGCCGGGCGGGATGATGGACTTCACCAGCACCGACGCGATCGACTTCTGGCAGGCGCAGCTCGATCCGCTGATCGCGCTCGGCGTGCGCGCCTTCAAGCTCGACTACGGCGAGGACGTGGTGCCCGAGGTCGGCTCGGGACGTCTCAACCTGCTCTTCTCGGACGGACGCACGCCGCGAGAGGTCCACAACGTCTACGCGACGCTCTATCACCAGCCCTATCGCCAGGCGATCGACGAGGGCTCTAGCGAGGGAGGCTTCTTGCTCGCGCGCGCCGAAGCGTGGGGCGGTCAGACGGTGACGGACATCATCTGGCCTGGCGATCTCGACAACGACTTCTCGGTCGGAGGCGGTCGCGTCGTGGGCGGAATGCAGGCGGCGATCTCCGCGATGATCTCGCTCTCTGCGAGCGGCTTTCCTGCCTTCGGCTCGGACACCGGTGGCTATCGCGGAGGCATGCCCGATCGCGAGGTGCTCTTGCGCTGGGCCGAGCACACGGCGTTCTCACCCATCCTCCAGCTCGGCGGATCCGGTGAGCACCACAACCCCTGGCTCTACGACGCCGAGGCCGGGACGATCTACGCGGGGCTCGCGCGCGCGCACATGGATCTCGTCCCGTACTTCCGCGAGCTCGCGATCGCCGCGCACACGGACGGCAGCCCTCCGATCCTTCATCCCGCGCTCGCCTATCCGGACGACCGCGCAGGCTACGCCGATCCCAACGCGTATCTGATCGGTCCCGATCTCTTCGTGGCGCCGGTCGTGACGGCGGGCGCGACGACGCGCGCGGTGCACCTGCCGCCGGGCCGCTGGGTGCACTGGTTCACCGGCGAAGAGGCCTCGGGCGACGTCGTCGTCGACGCGCCGCTCGGGGCGCCGCCCGCGTTCTTGCGCGTCGGATCGATCGTGCCGCTCGGTCCTTCGGATCTCGACACGCTCGTCGAGTCGACGACGTACGTCTCGCCGAGCGACCGTCCGTTCCTGCGCGCGCGCATCCTGCCCGCGGGCGATCGCTCGGTGCAGACCGAAGAGGGCATCGCGATCCACGTCGTCCATACCGGCGCGCCGCTCGCCGTGACCGTCACGCCGTCCAGCGGACTGAGCGATCTGCGGATGCAGATCGACCTCGACCACGCCGAGCCCGCCATCGCTCCTGCGAGCGTGACCACCGTCTCGCTCGACGGCACGCCGGTGGCGGCATCGCCCGATCGAGTGACCGTCGAGGCCGGCTGCGACGGCATGTGCTGGTTTCGCGAAGGCTCGACGCTCTACGTCTCGGTGCGGAGCAGCAGCGCGAGCGTCGTCACCGTTCCCTAGCGCACCGATTCATTTGAATCGCTAGGAAATCCGGTCAACGGAGTCAGCAAGGGAAGCGCGAGGGCCTGCGCTGCGCGTCGGTCGAGCTTGCCGCTCGCGCCGACCGGGAGCGCGTCGAGCCGTGCGAGGAGCCGGGGCATCTTGAAGGACGCGAGCTCGCTCGCGAGAGCGGCCACGATCGCGCCGTCGGCGAGGTCCCGCTCGGCGACGATCGCCGCCGCGACCCGCTGGCCCCATCGCACGTCCGGCACGCCGAAGACGCTCGCGGCGTGAACACCCGGGATGCGCTCGAGCGCGTCCTCGACCTCGCGCGGATAGACGTTCTCTCCGCCCGTGATGACGAGGTCCGTGCGCCGCGCGTGCACTCGGAGGCGCCCGTCGACGAGCTCTCCGAGATCGCCGGTGGCGTAGAAGCCGTCCTCGTCGAGGGGCGATCCGAGCTCACCGAGCCAGCCGTCGAGCAGCGCAGGAGAGCGGATCGAGATCGCGCCGTCGACGATGCGAACCTCCACCCCCGGCAGGACGTCCATCGCGTCCGCGTCGCTCGCCGCGGTCGCCGGCGTCCGGCGCGTCGCGACCTGTCCGCAGGTCTCGGTGAGGCCGTACGTCGGGTGGACCGGAAGACCGCGCGCGATCGCGCTCTCGAGGATGCTCGCTGGGCACGCCGCGCCGCCGAGGAGGATGCACCGGAGCGACTCGGGCCACGCTTCCGCGTCGGTCCGCTCGAGAAGACGCGCCAGCATCGTGGGCACCAGCGAGACGTGCGAGACACGCGCGCGCCGCACGAGATCGAGGAAGCGCGTCTCGTCGAGGGCGCCCTCCATCACGACGAGCGGCGTCTCTTGCACGAGCGAGCGCATGACGATCCCGAGCCCGCCGACGTGCGCGAGCGGCATCGAGAGCAGCCAGCGGTCCTTCGGGCTCGCGCCCAGATGCGCAGCGCTCGCTCGCGCCGCCAGCGCGAAGGCGGCTCGGGAGAGGACCGCGCCGCGCGGCGTGCCGCTCGTACCCGACGTGTGGACCACCGCCAGCGCTCCCTCTTCTCCGTCTCTCTCTCGCTTCACCGACGCGAGGCGCTCGAGCACCCGCGCGGTCTCTCTCTCTGTCCAGCGCGGGTGAAGGAGCAGCACCGGGGCGTGGCGTTCGATCGCCGCGAGCAGGTCGAGCGCTCGCTCTACCGTCACGGCGCCGACGAGCGCGACGGGGTTGTCCCCGCCGCCGCGGGATTCGATCTCGCGCAGCACGTCAGCGTACGAGAGCGTCCGATCGTGCGAGACGATCGCCGGCGCATCGGGCGTCTCTGCCGCGCGCTCAGACCAGCGACGGAGCAAGAGGAGCCTCCTCCCGGCGGAACGACTCGATCCCGTCCCAGGGCGCGAGCCCATGACACTCGCCCGGCGCGATGAGGCTCGCCAGCTCGCTCGCGGCGGAGAGCCCGACCTCGCTCTCGAACGCGTGCGAGACGATCGTCCGGACGCCGTGAGCGCGCGCCGTCTCGGC
Source organism: Polyangiales bacterium (assembly GCA_038252025.1). GTDB lineage: Bacteria > Myxococcota_A > Polyangia > Polyangiales > Sandaracinaceae > JBBSAT01. Next base: position 31,494 of record JBBSAT010000044.1, read on the forward strand.
CAAGGACAGCGCGCCGCGCGCACCGAGCAACGTGGGCTTCAGCACCACGGCCGCCACGCGACCTTGGGCGATGGCCTCGGTCGCGCGCTCGCGGGCGTCTTCGACCGACTCGTCGAGGGCGATCGGAACCTGAGGGTCTTCGATGGCGTATGCCGCCGGCGTGGGCTCTTCGATCCACTCGACGCGCGCGGCTCGGAGCAGATCCCACGGAACGTCACGCGCGCGTGAGAACGAGCGGTTCGCGTCGACGCGGATCCGAGCGTCGGGCGCTTGCTCACGTAGGCTCATCACGCGGTGCGCGTCGGTGGCGGATCGGATCTTGAGCTTGAAGCTGCGCGCGCCGCGCGAGTACGCGCGCAGCTCGCTCGCGATGGACGTGAGGTCGTCGCCGAGCACCTGCGTCTCCAGCGCGCTCACTGCAGGAGCGTCGCTGCGGATGGCGTGCGCCAGCCGAACCGCGGCGGTCTCGAGCGCGAACCGGAGCGACGCGGGGAGCGTGAGCTCGATGCTCGCCATCGGGTCCGCGAGCTCGATCTCGACGTGCGATCCGAGGTCCGTCAGCGCCGCACGCACGTCGTCGAGCGTCTCGGGAGAGCGCCCGGAAAGCGGTGAGGCCTCGCCGATTCCGCGCACGCCGTCGGCCGAGAGCTCCACGAGGAGCCCACGTCGAGCGCAGCCGCGCGCGCGCCCGACGATCGGCGTGACGGTCATGCGGGCCGAGATCCTGGCAGGAGAGATCACGCGAGCGCGATCCCGAGCGCGTAGAGCGCGCCGAACGCGAGCAGCAGCCGCGCCGTCGCTCCGAGCGTCGCGTTCAGGAGCGCTCCTTCGCGATCTCGAAGGGCGCGGACGACCGACACGGCGAGCGGGATCGTCGCGAGCGGAAGCAGAGGCCAGGGCGAGCGGAGCCAGCCCGCCGTCGCGATCGCAGCGGCGTACGAGACCGCCAGGAGACCGCCATGCTCGAGCTCCGCGGCGCGTCGACCGAAGCGAACGGCGAGCGTCCGCTTTCCGGCCCGTTCGTCCGTGACGCGATCGCGAACGTTGTTCACGACCAGGATCGCGGTCGAGAGCGCACCGACCGGCACGGCGGCGAGCCAGGCGAGCGGGACGAGGGCGCGCGCCTCGACGAACACGGTCCCGACGACGGCCACGAAGCCGAAGAAGATCATCACGAAGACGTCGCCGAGGCCGTGGTAGCCGAGCGGGAAGGGTCCCCCCGTGTAGGCGATGCCTGCTGCGATCGAGAGCACGCCGATGACGACCACGGGCCAGCCCGCGATCGAGACGAGGAAGACGCCGAGCGCGGCGGCGAGCGCGAAGCTCACCCACATCGCGCGACGCATCGCCTGCGCGGACACGAGGCCAGCCGCCACGGCGCGCACCGGCCCCACGCGGTCCGGCCCGTCGGCGCCCTTCTCGGCGTCGAAGACGTCGTTCGCGTAGTTCGTGCCGATCTGGATGAAGAGCGAGCTCGCCAGCGCCACCAGCGCCACCAGCGCGTCGGCACGTCCGAGCGTCTGCGCGACCGCGGTCCCGACGAGCACGGGGACGAGCCCCGCCGGCAGCGTCTGCGGTCGCGCAGCGCGCAAGAGGACCGACGCAGGCGCCGTCGTCACGGGAGCCGCTTGAATTTCTTGAAGTCCGGCTTCCGCTTCTCGAGGAACGCCTGCTTACCCTCGCGCGCCTCCTCGCTGAGGTAGTAGAGGAGCGTGGCGTTGCCGGCGAGCTCCTGGAGGCCCGCCTGACCGTCGCAGTCCGCGTTCATCGCAGCCTTCAGGCAGCGCAGCGCGAGCGGGCTCTTCTCCAGCATCGTGAGGCACCAGCTCACGGTCTCGCTCTCGAGCTCGTCGACCGGGACGACGGTGTTCACGAGGCCCATTGCGAGCGCTTCCTGCGCGTCGTACTGGCGACAGAGGAACCAGATCTCTCTCGCCTTCTTCTGCCCGACGATCCGCGCCAGGTAGCTCGAGCCGAAGCCGCCATCGAAGCTCCCGACGGTGGGGCCGGTCTGCCCGAAGCGGGCGTTGTCGCCCGCGATGGTCAGGTCGCACACGACGTGGAGCACGTGGCCGCCGCCGATCGCATACCCCGCGACCATCGCCACCACGGGCTTCGGCAGCCGTCGGATCTGCATCTGGAGATCGAGCACGTTGAGCCGCGGAATGCCGTCGGTACCGACGTAGCCGCCGGTCCCGCGCACGCGCTGATCGCCGCCCGAGCAGAAGGCCTCTTTGCCCTCGCCCGTCAGGATCACCACGCCCACGTCCTCGTCGTCGCGCGCGTCGTCGAACGCGCGGATCAGCTCCTTCACGGTCTGCGGTCGGAAGGCGTTGTGCACTTCGGGACGCGCGATCGTGATCTTCGCGATGCCGTTCCACTTGTCGTAGTGGACGTCTTCGAGGCCGAGCGTCGTGACGCGGGACCAGGCGGGGATGGGGGCTTCGATCTTCTTCGTCATGAGGCGTTCTCCGTGATGAGCGCGGCTAGCTCGCGCGGTCGTTCCAGCGTCGGGTCGTGTCCGGTGTCCGGGAGGATCCGGACGCGGGCGTCGGGGAAGAGAGGGGCGATCGAACGAGCGACCGCGACGAACTTGGCGTCGAGCGCGCCCGCGACGAGCAGCGTCTTCGTCGCGATCTCGCCGAGCCGCGGTGTGGCCGCGGGCATGCGCCCCGGCGTGAGCACCGTGAGGGCGTGCGCGAGGGCCGCCTCGTCGTGCGAGAGCCGCACCGCGCGATGCCGCGCGCGAACGTCGGCGCCGAGCTCCCTCTGGCTCGCGAAGAGCGGAAGGCTCTCCCAGCGGGCCACGAACGCGGGAAGACCTCCGACGATCTCTCTCGCGAGCGCATCGTCGAGTCGCGCGCGCACGCGTCGCTCGTCCTCGTCCTGGAGGCCGGGGAGCACGCTCACGAGCGTCAGCCGGGCGACCAGCGTCGGATGCCTCATCGCGAGCACGAGCGCCACGCGCGCGCCCATCGAGTATCCAACGAGATGCACCGCGCCGGTGTTCTCGCGCTCGAGCGCGTTCGCCAGGCGGTCGACCTCGCCCTCGAAGGTGGACGCTGCGTCGCGCCAGTCGCTCCGGCCGTGACCCATCAGGCTCGGCCGAAGCACGCGCTCGCTCGACGGCAGACACGCGCAGACGGCGTCCCAGCTCGAGGGACCGCCGAGAAATCCGTGCAGCAAGACGGTCGTCGTGACCAACGGATCGCCTCGCTCCCGTTCGTGCTCGATGCGAGCACTGCCGTCCGCAGTCGGCTCCGCGAGCACTCGTGTCATGGGATCGGCTCGCTGCGCCGCCCGCTCCCGTTCGTGCTCGATGCGAGCACTGCCGTCCGCAGTTTTCGGCTCCGCGAGCACTCGTGTCATGGGATCGGCTCGCTGCGC
>JBBSAT010000045.1:0-34694 GCA_038252025.1 Polyangiales bacterium
CACTTCTCGAGGACTTGCTGCAGGTGCCAGTCGCTGCCGGCGTACGCTCCGCTCGGAGTGGCGACCTCGACGAGCTGATCGAGGAGCCAGGTCGAGAACTCGACGGATGCGAGCGCGGCGTCGGCAGTGATTGCGCCGTAGGCGCCCTCGGTGAGGACGTCGAAGGCTCGGTCCTCCGCCCCCGCCGGCACGTGCTTCCACGCCCGCGCCACCAGGTCGCGTGCCGCGCTTCCGAGACCCAGCATCAGGCCCAGCGTGCGGAAGGCGTCCGCGGAGTGCCCGTCGACGACAGCGGGAAGATGGGCCACCAGAGCGAGGAGGTCGCTGGCGCTGAAGAACGGACAGAGGTTCGTCCTCGACTGCTGACAGGAGTGAGCGCGCAACACGACGGCGAGGTCTGGCCGGAGCCGGTCGACTTCAGCCCACAGCTGCGCCACTGCATCTGCACCGCGCCTTCGACCGAGATTGAGCAGGCCGAGGAAGACCTCGAGATACACCTCGGCGAGTCGGCCGGGCAGCGGCAGCGGCGGTGCCAGTTCGCACCATGACTCGCACAGCCCCTCACGGCCCGTGCATCCGACGTCGTATGCCAGGCCACGCAGTATCGCCCACGCGCGCTCGTCGTCATAGGACTCGGCTGCAGCCAGAAGTGGCGGAATCCACGTTCGCAGGTCACTCGCGCCCGCCTCCACTGCGGCGACAAGCATCGGCTGATCGACGGGACCGAGCAGCAAGCTCGCGGAAGGGTTCGCGGCGAGGGCCGCAGCGAAGTGCGCTTGGCACGCCTCCGCGTTGCTTCGGTCCACGTCGTCGTCGCCGTACTCCAGATACCAGGACCACATGCGACGCGCGGCGACCAGCTCGGGGACTGGGAGCGGACCCGCGTGCTCCAGGATGTCCAGCGTGCGCGCGAGTCGCCGCCGGGGCGGTCCACCCTCTCGTTCAGGCAGGCTGCTCTGGTCGTCGCGACTCTTGAAGATCATGCGCCAGGCGAACGGCCGCCACGGGTTCATCGGCTCGTCCCGCAGCACCCGCCAGAGCTCCTCCAGGACTCGACGCCGCCGGACGCCTCGCGGGCTCGCCTCGCCAATCTGATAGAGCCTGTACGAGAAGCGGTCTGGTTCCCCGAGGAACGAAGACGCCTCGGTCAACAAGAGCGGGGAAATGAACGCGCTCGCCACCTCGAGGTCGCTGGGCGTCGGACGGCTGTTCGACAGCACCTCGCGCGCGACCCGCTCCACCTCCGCACTGTGGTCGTGGCGGATCTCGTCGATGGACTCGACTACTCGCCGCAGGTAACCGGCCGAGTCGTAGCCGTTGTGACACAGGCGCTCCCTGTGCTCTACGTCGAGGGCGAGCTCGCGGCGGACGCCAAGTAGAAGGCAGCGAACGACGTCCCGACACTCTTCGTCGCTGCGCACGCCCCGCGCCGCCGCGAACACGAGCCGGGCGACGCGATCCCGTATGTCCGAGAACCGCGGCACGCGAAAGACGATCTCGTCAGCCACGTGGTCTTCGTCCGCCGGTCGCCCAAGGATGTGGAGCGACAAGTCCGTCGCGACGCGCGGCATGAAGAAAGCCACTTCGTCGGCGACTTCGAGTTGTCGAGCGAGAACCTGTGGGTCGGAGGCACCCATGCGCGCCTCGGCGAATCCGCGACGAATCACGTCGCCTGCCATGGTGGAGCGGCCGGTGCAGTAGTCCATGCGCGCGAGGGAATGTAGAACCGGCACCAGCACCGCGTCGGACATCGTGCCGGCGGCGAGCGCCGCCGAGACCGACCGGGCGAGCTCGATGGCGGCAGCGCTCGAGACGACGTTGTCAGGCGACGGAGTCAGCGTGAGCCACTCGTTCGCGATGGCCTCGGCCAAGATCTCTGAGCTCACGGACCACAGTCGACCCCGGATCCCGCGGCGGGAGAGAAATCGACCCGCGTGCAGAGCTTCCAGGACTTGATGGAGCGGCTCGCTCCCGATCCCCGCTCGCCCTTGCACCCATCCCATCTGCTCGTCGAGGTCGGTGTTGAGGTTCCCGAGCACGGCGATGGCGCGCAGCACCGGGACGATCGCTCCTGTCAGCGCTCCCTGGAGTTGCAAGTCGGAGCATGCGTCCCTGAGGAGCTCAGCGACGTCCTCGCGTTGCGAGGCGGGCACCTGTGCGAGGCTTCCCGCGGACGCGATCGCCTTTGCCGAGATGACCGCCCAGAAGGGTGCGCCGGCTGCACGGCGTGCGACAGCTCGCGCGACGCGCTCCATGTCAGCACCACGTAGGCCGTTCCCAGGCGCGTGACGGCTGACGAGCTCCGAGAAGGTCGCCGCCATCGCGGCGTCGCTCATCGGTCCCACCTCCATCGACTCGCGGTGCCGTCGACCCGTCGAGCGGACCGCGTCCGCGATGCGGGTCTGGTGAGCCTTTCGGACGACCAAGACAGTCCACCCCGCCGCCCGGCCGGCAACCTCCTCCTTCATGCGCGCGACGGCTCGGGGGCCGTCGACCTCGTCCAGATTGTCGAGCACGATGAGCGCCGGATGCTCTGGGACGAGCCCGTCGTACCAGCTCGAGTCCGCCGCGAGGTTCGCGGGGTTCGCGAAGTGGGCGGCGGGCACTACGCCACTCTCCACCGCGCGGGCCGCCACCTCGAGAGCGGCGCGCGAAGCCCCAACGCCGGGCGCGCCGAACACGTCCACGAACTTGCCCGGTGCGAGCCTCGCCACGATGTCTGCCACCAACCCTTCGCGATCGCGAAGGGTGGGGAGCTCGTCTGCGACCACGCCCAGGTCGTCCTTCCGCGTGCGCCTGATGGCCTCTCCGAGGGAGATGAAGCACCTCGTGGTGTTTCCGAAAAAGGCGCGTTCGAGCTCGGGGAACGCGATCACTTCGCTCTCGATGCGCTCGCCGCCCCAGCACTCCGACGTCAGTCCCTCCGCCGCGAAAGCAGGAACGACAGTCTCGTCCCACTCTTTGACGTGCTCGGCTTTGCTCAGGACGTTCGTGAGCAAGACCCATCGCGAGATGTCCTTCCACTGCTCGTATCGCGCGTGACCAATGCGGCGGTACTCCTTGATCTTCTTCAGCTCTTTGAGGGCTTCCGCGTTCGGTGTCGGCGAGCGCGCAGCACGGTGGAATTTCGCCTGGTAGGCGATCGTCCGGTCGCCCGAGATCGCGTCTTGCGCACCATCCGGCCCCGGCCAAGTAAAGGAAATCGCGTTCCGGTCGAGACGGAGCACCAGCTGCCCGGCAAAGCTCTGGAACGTCTCCCCGCACAAGATGTTCTGCCAGCGTAGCGTCACGATTGCTCGCTATGTTGAGTTGGGCGGCGAGCCTAACTCAGTTCCAGGTCAGTCCCGCCGCAGCAAGTGACATTCGCGGAGCCCGCCCTCCTGCCAGAGCGCGTCCAGCGGTGGCCGCAGCGCAACACGTAGGTCGACCTCCGGCCCCGCGATCTCGACTATGGGCAGCACGATCTCGTCGGTCGGGAGCGGGCTTCCCACGACGTAGCGCAGCGGATCGTCCACCCCGGGCCCGCGCAGCTGGCGCCCCTTGACGCCGAACAGCGAGATCCCGATCGCGATCGGCCACGCCACGCCGAGCGAGTCGAGCAAGCGCAGCTGCCGCGCAAGCGATGACACGAGGTCATCGAAGGACCCGAGGTAGAGCTCTCGACCGTCGCGAAGCTCGAGCCCGGTCTCGATGCGTCCCGTCGGGCGAAGGACCGCGTACGCGTGGGGCTTCGTTGGCTCGCGGTTGTCCATCGCGTTCGTCGCGACAGCGGCATCCATGGTGTAGCCCTTCTCGAAGGCCCAGGCGCGCCTCACGTCCAGACCGATGCCCGGTTCGAGCAAGCCCCCGACGATCTCCGCGAGCCGCGTCTCCCGGTCCCGCATGAAGTCGCGCGGCAGGTACTGAGGGAGATCTGCGAGGCGGGTGCGCGGCTCGCCTTTCCTCGGCGGCCAGACTTCATCGGGCGCGGAGAGCGGAGCGGCGGGGAGGACGAGCGCGAGCACGGCCGAGACGTACGTGATCGGCTCTGTCACGAGCTCCTCCACCGGACAGCCGCGCCGCGGCCCGTGGGTCCACTTCGGGGTCAGGGCTCCCTGTCGGCTCTCCGCCATCCGCCGGCGGAGCTGCGCGCCGAGCCATTCGACGAGTGAAGGCTCGAGGCGGCGCAGCTGCGCGAGGAGCTCACCCTCACCCGCCGCAGTCAGGCCGGCGACCCGCAGCCACTCGCCCACCGATAGGCCCGCGAGGCTCGCCGCGCGATCGAACGCTGCGCGCTCGGCATCGGAGAGCCGCACCTGCACGCGGGAGCCCCGCGCTTCTTCGAAATCCGGAGCTCGACCTGGGTTTGCCATCGACCAAAGATGCGTGAGCCCGTTGACTCACGCAACAAGGATGTCATGAACACACGACAAGAGACGTTCGACTTGCCTCGCATGGCTTGACAGTAGCTTCCATTGGCCTCAAGACCGGTGAAGAGGTGATGAGTATGGACTATGTGAACGTGCCGGTGCCCTCCCACTTGGTCACGGACGTGATGGAGTTCATCGCTGCCCGCGTGCGCGCTCGCGGGCACGACCACAGTTCCGACGAGGAGGTCGAGACCGTCGAGGCCCCCGCCGCCGCGAGCGACACGTGGACGGACGATGAGCTTCGCAAGCTCTGGAGCGACTCGGAAGGTCGGATGCGGATCGTGCTGACCCTGCTTGCACGGAAAGGTGGCGAGCCGATCCCGAGTGGCGAGATCGCAGGCGTACTCGGTAAGTCGGCTCGAGGTCACGCGGTCGCTGGGACGATGGGAGCCCTCGGGCGGCGACTGAAGCATCGACACGCAGGCCGTTGGCCGTTCAGCAGTGCGTGGAACGCGCTCGAGCGCCGATGGGAGTACACGATGCCGATCGCCGTCGCGTCGATCGTGTCGAAGATCGCAGCGCCAGTCGCCGAACTCGTCGCGCTCGACGGGAAGGAAGCGGGTTTCTTCTGCTTCATCCGCGACCCAGCCGGTCGGCGGTGCCGCATCACGTCCGTGAAGGACTCGGAGCCGGAGGCACGCGCGGCCGCAGTGCGATGGCTGGATGAAGCTCTCATGGAGGCCCCGCCCGCTGGGCGCGGCAAGGCATATGAGTGGGTGCCGGATCCGGCCGGCTACAGGGACATGCACGTGTGTGTGCAGATCGGAAACGCCAAGCCCCTCCTGAGATGACGGCTGGCGGGTCTTGAGCTGAGCGCGCGTGACGCGGGCCACGGAACTCACGTGACCCCACCGCTTGCGGAACTGCAGCCGCGCCGACGACGTTGACCGTTTGAGGCGCCTCAGATGATCAGAGAGCGGGCGGCTGCCACGCCTGGTGGATCAACGCGGTGTTCACGTGGTCGACCCAGCGACCCGCGATGAACAGGTAGTCGCGCGAACTCGGTGGTCACCTTGCCAACCAGGGGACAGGCCGCCGGCGAGCAGCACGAGGTGCTTGCCCGCCATGCCGTGCCCGAAGATCGTGAAGAGCGGCGTCGTCAGCCTCATCACCCAGGAGATCGAGAAGAGCAGACCGACGCGGAGGACCATCGCGAGCCCGATGCCGGAAGCGGCCGTCCCCCATCTTCATCGCGCGTGCCTCGGGGTCGGTGCTCGACGCGCGAGCCGGCTTCGATCCCGCGCGTCTGTCGATGCTCAGCTCCCCCACCGTCTTCAGTGCCGAATCAACTCGCGCTTGGAAGTCGCGCGCCTCGGCCTCGCATGCCGACTGCTGACGCGCCGAGATCGCCGGGTCGGCGCGGAAGCTGCCACTCGCATGCCATCGATCGCAACCGTCTCGAGCGAGAGCACGCCCTGGTGCATCAAGACCGCGAGGACATCCGTGAGTAGGGCGTCGAGCGCCGACAGATGATCGATCCGGAAGCTCGCAGGCGTCGCGCGACAAGGGCGCTGTCCGCCCGTCTCTCTCGCACCGCCGACGCCTCGCGAGATCGCGTACGTCCACAGCGTCCGCAGCATTCGAGGCGACGTCGTGTGATCGACGTCAACTATTCCTGCCGGTCGACGACAACTATTCTGGCCGAAGAAGCCCCGCCGTGCTGGCTCCTCGTCGGTGGTTGGAGGAGGGGTCGAGCATCCGCGCGGCCGCCGGCGCGAATCCGCTCGCGTTCTTCGTGGCCCTCGGCCCGCGCAGTCCGCGTGGCGGGTTCCGCCGCCATCCGCCGCCACCTCCGCCGATAGCCGTCACTTTTATTCGTGAATCGCGGGGTCGGCGTCCGTACCAGAGCTTGCTCTGCGCGCGGGGATGCCCGCCGCCGAGGCGTCACGTCCCTGGTGCACTCCGGTCTCGCCCGAGGCGCGACGCGCGGACGGCTACGCGCGGCGTCGCCCCGAGGAGACGCTTCTCTACCGCGTGGTGCGCGAGCACTGGCGATCGTTCCGCGAGAAGGCCGAGGAGCAAGGCGGTCTGCCGCGGTTCGTAGTGCGCGACTTCGAGGAATACCTCGGGTGCGGTCTGCTCGACCGTGGTCTCGTGCACCCCGCCTGCTCGCGCTGCGGGCAGGCGATGGTGGTGGGTGGTGCTCGCTGCCGTGGTCGCTGCGCACGCGGCTCGAACCGACACACGAACCGAAACGGACACCGACCGAACCGACCCAGGTTGAGCGCGCTGGGTTGTCCGACGCTAAATCGCGAGAGATCGGCCCTCCGATTGGCGTGCCTGACGGCGGATGACGGCGGAATCCGCCAACCTGGGTCGGGTGGCTTCAACCATCGCGCGATTTTCGGCGACAACTTGTTCTTCAACCCGCCGGACGAGTTCAACATGGGGCACTACCGGAAGTTAGAGCAGACGCACCTGCTCTCCCAGTACGAGATCGTCTTCCCGCACTGGCGCGGCGGCGGGAATGTGCGTCGGCCGTTCGCCCCTTGGGGGAAGAACGAAGGACTCCCCTGGTGGAAGGCGTACAACAAGAGCAAGCACGCACGTCACGCCGCGTTCACGGACGCGAGATTCGAGGTCGTCTCGCCCGGCGCCGACTACGACTACCCGCGCACGCTCGTGAGCTTCTGGGACTGCGCGACCATGACGAACGGCACGGCGGGCGGCGCATACTTCTACTCGCAGGCCGTCACGTCGACTCACACCGTGCAGTGCTTCACGGCGTGCTCGGGCGAGGCGCTCGGCGCCGCAGGTATCATGGGGATCGGCGAGGCGATGCTCTCGGACTGCGTGCCACGCCACGGGCCGTAGCGAGGTCGTACTGTCCACGGCGGCCGCACCGCGCACGTTGCGACCAGTCAGCGCGTAGGCGACGGCCACGAGCCCGAAGCCGAGCATCGCGAGGTCGTCCAGCACGCGGCGCGATCGGCGCTCGCAACTACGGTGACTCCGACGGCGCGCTCACGTCGTCCTGCCCCCCTCAGGCTCCATCAACCAATCAAGCGCTACCAACCTGCAGAACCGCTGAAAAGGCGCCGGATTTCCTAGCGATTCAAACGGATCGGTGTTCTAGGGGCTCTCGCAGTCCTCGACGGCCTCGACCACCCGAGCGGCCGCCAGACGGCACGGCCCCGAGGCGCAGGAGAACTCGGCCTCCACCTGATCGCAGCCGCAGTCGTAGCAGTTGTTCAGACCCGTCAGATAGAGGACACCGCCGTCGACCCGAATCGACGAGACGTTCTCGAAGCCGACCTCGGGCGTCAGCGGGCTATCCTGCTGAACGAGCACGTCAGCCTCGACCTGGTTGCCCGACGCGCGAAGAACCACGAGCGACGCGACCCGCGCACCGCTGCCGCCTGACTCGCTGCGCTGCATCCAGACGTTCGCGAGGGCTTCGTCGACGCCATCGCCGTTCACATCGATCCATTCCACTCCGCGTGTGGTCGCCGTGTCGTCGACGTACAGCGCGCACTCGATCGCGCCCACCCAGTGCGTCGAGGCGTCGTCGGTGTCGAGAAAGGAGACGGCGCTCGACCCGAGCAGCGCGTGCGCCACCGGCGAGCTCGGCGACGAGCAGTCTTCCGTGTCGAGCGCGAGCGCGTGGAGCCCGGAGATCGCAGCGGCCGGTGGCGCCGGATCCACACTCGCAGCAGCTGGCGCGGCCGGCTCGGTCGGGTTGAGCACGCCCGAGACAGGCAGTGCCGCGTGGGTCGGGGCAGGTGGCGACGCGCCCCCGCATCCGGAGATCAACAGGAGCGCGAACAGGATCCTCTGCGGCATGGGCGCATCTCCGTGCGTGGTTCGGCGCCCACGGCAGTCGCGCACTCCACCAGCAACATCGGTGCCGTGCCGCGCGCCTTCGGGACCTGCACGGATCCATCGCAATCGCCCGGCCCAGCGCGTGCGGACGCGTGACCGTCACACGGCGCGCACCCCCGGTTGGCCGCCGGCAAGCGGCGCTCAGCGTCGAGCACCAGCGCCTGGTATGTCGTCCGCCGCGCCTCCGGGGGGCCCGCGGCCAGCTCAGCCCACCAAGACCCAGATCCCGGCCCGAGCGGCGAGCGAACCTACTTCGCCAGCTGCCGCAGCACGAACTGCAGGATGCCGCCGTGCAGGATGTACTCGACCTCGGCCGGCGTATCGACGCGGCACTTCACGTCGAACGTCTTGCCGCCCGCCGTGACGGTCAGCGTCTTGCCCGGCGCGATGCCGCTCGCGATGCCGCTGATCGAGACGACCTCGTGGCCCGTCAGGCCCAGCGACGAAGCGCTCTGACCGTTCGTGAACTGCAGCGGCAGCACGCCCATCCCGACGAGGTTCGAGCGATGGATCCGCTCGAAGCTCTCCGCGATGACGGCCTTCGCGCCCAGCAAGTACGTGCCCTTCGCCGCCCAGTCGCGCGAGCTGCCCGTGCCGTACTCCTTGCCCGCGATCACAACGAGCGGGATGCCGGCCGCGAGGTACTTCTCGCTCGCCTCGTAGATCGACGTGACCGGCCCGTCCGCGTCCTTCGCGCCGAGGAACTTGGTCATCCCGCCCTCGGTGCCGGGCGCGACGAGGTTCTTCAGGCGGATGTTCGCGAACGTGCCGCGCACCATCGTCTCGTGGTTACCGCGGCGCGCGCCGTACTGGTTGAAGTCGCGCGGCGAGACGCCGTTCGCCATCAGGTACGCGCCCGCCGGCGTCTCCTTCTTGATGTTGCCGGCGGGCGAGATGTGATCGGTCGTGATCGAGTCGCCCACCATGACGAGCACGCGCGCGCCCACGATGTCGGCAGGCGCCGCCGGGACTTCCTTCTTCAGCCCGTCGAAGAACGGCGCCTTGCGGATGTAGGTGCTCTTCTCTTCCCACGCGAACGTGGCGCCCGTCGGTGCGGCCGTCTCCTGCCACTCCTTCGGGCCAAGGAACACGTTCGCGTACTTGGCCTCGAACTGAGCGCGCGTGACGCACTTCTGGACCGTCGCGCTGATCTCCTCGTTCGTCGGCCAGACGTCCTTCAGGAACACCGGCTTCCCGTCGCTGCCGAGGCCGAGCGGCTCCTTCTCCATGTCGATGTCGACCGTGCCCGCGAGCGCGTAGCTGACCACGAGCGGGGGCGACGCGAGGTAGTTCGCCTTCACGTCCGGAGACACGCGGCCCTCGAAGTTTCGGTTCCCCGAGAGCACCGAGGCCGCGGTGAGGTCGCCCGCCTTGATCGCCTTCGAGATCGGCTCCTCGAGCGGACCCGAGTTGCCGATGCAGGTCGTACAGCCGTACCCGACCAGGAAGAAGCCGAGCGCCTCGAGGTGAGGCAGGAGCCCCGACGCCGTGAGGTACTCGGTGACGACCTGCGAGCCAGGCGCGAGCGAGGTCTTGACCCAGGGCTTCACCGTGAGCCCGCGCTCGTGCGCCTTCTTCGCCACGAGGCCGGCCGCGACGAGCACATACGGGTTCGACGTGTTCGTGCAGCTGGTGATCGCCGCGATGACGACGTCGCCGTGCTTCAGCTCGAACGCGATCTTCTTCCCTTCGCGCTCGAGCTCCACCGTCTGCCGATGCGTGATGCGCGCGTGCGCCTTCTCGTCCGTGATGGTCTTCACGGTGTCGCAGTGCCCGCCCTCGCCGAACCAGCGATCGAGCGCCGTCTTCGCGACGGGCATGTCCTTCTCGAGGAAGCCCGCGAGGCTCCTTCGCCACGTACGCTGCATATCGGTCAGCGCGACGCGATCCTGCGGCCGCTTCGGGCCGGCGAGCGAGGGCACCACCGTCTCGAGCGCGAGGCCGAGCGTGTCCGAGAAGCGCGGCACCTTCGACTCGGGCGTGTGGAAGAGGCCCTGCTCCTTCGTGTACCGCTCGACGAGCGCGATCTGCTCCTCGCTGCGGCCCGTGAGCCGGAGGTAGCTGAGCGTCTCCTTGTCGACGGGAAAGAAGCCCATCGTCGCGCCGTACTCGGGCGCCATGTTCGCGATGGTCGCGCGGTCCGCGAGCGTGAGGCTGGCCATGCCCTCGCCGAAGAACTCGACGAACTTCCCGACGACGCCCTTCTTGCGGAGCATCTGCGTGATGGTGAGCACGAGATCCGTCGCGGTGACGCCGGGGCTGAGCTTCCCCTTGAGCTCGAAGCCGACGACCTCGGGGATGAGCATCGCGACGGGCTGACCGAGCATCGCGGCCTCCGCCTCGATGCCGCCGACGCCCCAGCCGAGCACGCCCAGCGAGTTGACCATCGTGGTGTGCGAGTCGGTGCCGACGAGCGTGTCGGGGTACGCCCGGACCGTCTTCGATCCGCCCTCGCCCTCGACCTCGCGCGTGAAGACGACCGACGCGAGGTACTCGATGTTCACCTGGTGCACGATGCCCGTGCCGGGCGGGACGACGCGGAGCCCGGCGAAGGCGCCCTGCCCCCACTTCAGGAAGCGATAGCGCTCGCCGTTGCGCTCGAACTCGAGCTTCACGTTCTCGTCGAACGCGCGGAGGTTGCCGAACGAGTCGACCTGGACCGAGTGGTCGATGACGAGATCGACCGGCTGGAGCGGGTTGATCTTCTTCGGATCGCCGCCGAGCGCCGCGAGCCCTTCGCGCATGGAGGCGAGGTCGACGACGCACGGCACGCCCGTGAAGTCCTGGAGCAGCACGCGGGCGGGCGTGTAGGCGATCTCGGTCTCGCCGACGTTCTTCGGGTCGTACTTGGCGAGCGCGGTGATGGCCGCGGGGGTGACGTTCTTCCCGTCCTCGTTCCGGAGGAGGTTCTCGAGGAGGACGCGGATCGAGTACGGCAGGGTCTCGATGTCCCCGAGGCTCTTCAGCGCATCGAGCCGGAAGATCTCGTACTTCTTGCCGGCGACGTCGATGCTCGCGCGGCTCTTGAACGAATCGGCATGATGGGTGGTCATGCGCGGTCTCTACCACACGAAAGACCAGGCGATCGAGGCCAGGACCGCTGCTCGTGAGCGACCAAGAGGGGCGCGAGTGCGGGCGGACGTTTTGCCACGATCTATCGAAGAGTCCGGCCTCGATGAGGCTCCCCTTCACCGTCCTCCGACCGCCCGGGGTCTCTCACAGGCTCGCCTTCGTCTTGCTGCCGCTGCTCGCCTGCAGCTGCGCGAGGACACGATCGTACGCGACCAAGAGATCGCGTGTCGGTGCCCAGAGACCCAGGGCACGGCGCTCGGCGACCTCCTCTACTTCGGCGCGCTGCCATGCCGGGGGCAGTCCCCCAAGCGCCTCGGTGAGCGTGCGCTGGCCGTTGAGGTCGTACGGATACTCGCGCTGCACCGAGGCGATCACGTCGGGCAGAGGCGTCCCCGACGCGAGCAGGCGATGCGCGAGCCGGCTCGACTGATGCGCCTCCTCCGCGCGCACCGTCAGGCGCTCCACCTCGCGCGCCACCGTCGCCCGCTCGCGCGCGATCAGCTGTCGCGTGTCGAGGAGCGCGGTCACGTCGAGCGCCAGTGTCCTTCCGCGGATCGTCGCTCCCTTCTCCGCCACGATGCCCCTCAGACGCGCGCCGTAGGCGTCGACTACGTGGAAGACGAGGAAGAACTCGTCGAGGCGCGTGAGGTTCCGGCGCTCCACGAGGCGCCGGAGCAGCTCGACGACTCCCTCGGGCGCGAGGCGATACCCGGGCGGTGAGCGTCCGACGCGCCGCGCCCAGCCGACCTTCACGTAGTGCTCGAGCGCGCGCTTGATCTGCGCGTTGTGCACGCCGAGCGACGACGCGCCCGTCGTCGCCTCGAGCCAGTTCGAGAACAGCTCGATGAAGAACCGCACATCTCGCTGGCGGAAGCTCTCGTCTCGCACCGAGGCCTGCGCGGCGATCACCGCCGCCGCAACGAGAGGCTCGCGCTCGAGAAGCAAGGCGCCAGATCGCATCACCGTTACATCGTAACAAATGTTCGAGCTCAGACGTGCGCCGATGTTCGCAGACAATTGGGCGCACTTCAGCGCGTTTTGGATGGTGCCGTTACATCGTAACTAACTCTCGCTCGCTCCTCGCTACGGCCGCAATCAAGGTCTCGTCTCCAAACGGGGGTTTGTGTGCAGCTCTTTCAGCGACTGAAGAAGACTCTGTCGTCCGGCATCGACGCATTGCTCGAGGACATCGAGAACCACGAGGCGGTCGTCGTCGCCACGATCGAGGAGGTCGAACGACATGCGGTGACCGTGCGTGCGCACCGCACGAGATGCGAAGCACGCATCGACGTGCTGGAGACGCGGGAGCTCGCGCTCGACGGTGAGCAACGAAGCTGGCGCGCGCGCGCACGCAGCCTGCAGGGCGAGCGCGAAAAGGCTCTCGCTTGCGTGCGGCGGCTTCGCGCCGCAAAGCAAGCGCGCGAGGACGCCTTGCTCGAGCTCGGCAAGCAACACGAGCTGCTCGAGGCGGTCTGCACCGACGAGCGCGCCATCGCCGAGAGGCTCGACGAGCTGAAGCGGCGCAGCGCGCAGCTGCGATCACGTCAGGCGCGCACCGAAGTCGAGGGCGCCGTGCCCGAACGCGCCGCCGCTGCCGATGCGCTCTTGCGTTGGGAGGCCCGTGTCGCGAAGAGCGAGGCCCTGTGGAGAGCCGGGCGCGAGCCGGGGACGGACGCGCACGCCGAGAATGAAGAGGCTGCTCTCGTGAGCGCCGACCTGGACCGCTTGCTGGCTGAGGAGGAAGAGCGATGAGCACCGAGAGGACCGACACGCGATTCGCGCTGAGCGCTTGGCTGAGACGACTGGGGGCGGTCACGTTCCTCGGAGCGGGCGCGCTATTTCTCTTCGAGGGTGTCGCCGACGCAGGTGCGCTCCGACGCGAGCTCCTCTGGACTGGCGTCACCCTCGCGCTCTCGTTCTTCGGGATCTTCGTCGCACGCGCGGCGAGAGACGCAGCGGGCGCGCGCGTGTTGCTCGGGCTCGCTGCCGCCACGATCCCGACGCACTTCGCGCAGGTCGGTGGCCAGCTCTGGAGCTGGCGTGTCGAAGGCACCGAGTCGCTCGAAGGCGTCGTCCTAGGGGGCGCGCTCCTGGTCTTGCTCGCCCCGCCCCTCTCGATCGGCGTCTCTGCGCTCGTGCGCGGCCGCGGCGCGCTCCTCACGTCGCTGCTCTTCGTGCTCTCGTGTCCGCTGCTGCTCACGACGCGCAATGGCGACGCGATCGCGGCTTGCGTCGTGGTCGAGGTCTTTGCGCTGCTCGCGCTCGAGCTCATGGTCTTCCGGAACGATCCCCGCATGAAGACGTTCGAAGGACTCTCCGCGCGCGCAATGCTCCTCGTGCCGCCGGCGATTCTCCTGCTCCGCAATGCGTTCCATCCGAGCACGAGCGCATGGGTTGCGGCGCTCTTCGTCGCGCCTTCGATCGTCCTCCTCGCGCTACCGCACCTGACGTCCTGGCGCGGCTCGCTCTCACGCGCGCTTCAGGCCGCCTCCGTCGTGGGGCTCGCGCTGGGCGTCGTCGTCTTCTGCGGAAGCGCGCCGTGGGTTGGGCTGGTGCTCAGCGTCGTGGGGCTCTTGGGCACGAAGGCGTGCGTCGACGAGCCACGGATCCTCGCGCAGCTCGGGCTCGCTGCGTTCGTGGTGAGCGTCGCGGTCGTCTCGGTGGCTCCCGACGCGCGGAACGCCGCCTTGATCGTTCCCGTCAGCATCCTCCACTTCCTCGCGGCGCATCGGCTGCGCTCGCTTCCCCATCTGATCGTGACCCTGGTCGCGACGCTGGCGGGTGTCGCCGGCCAGCTCGCGCCCTTCATTCGATTCCCGCTGCACGATCGGTGGATCTTGGTCGCGGCGGCAGGCATGGCTTTGTTGCTGCTCGCAACGCTCGTCGAGCGGTACCGCGGCAGGGTCGACCGAATCGTCTCCGACCTGGAATCGCAGTTCCGCGTGGGGGCCACGCCGCCCACTCCGAGCGCGCCCGAATCGCCCGTGGTGACCGACGCGCCGGCCGCGGCGGAGATCTATCGCTGATCCAAGTCGTCGGTACCTCCAGCGACTCCGTCCCCAGCGAACCCGTGCAGCGTCGGAGTGCGCGGCTCGCTCCTCTGCCCGCGAACGTCGTCACTTCTACATCCGCGACAATCGCCGCGAACCGCTGCCCCATGCACCGCTTCTAGCACCGAAGTTTCCCGCAGGCGCGGAGGTCTGAGCCCGCGGGTCGCTTCGCCGACGCGCGTCGCTTCGCCGAGGTGTCCGACACCTGCCAAGGCTCGACGTCGACCAAGCGATGCTCACTTCGCGGGCCCGGGCCCACGGAGTTCGGGCGGGCTTTTTTGCCTCGGATATCGAAGAGTCCGCCTCGATGACGCTTCCGTTCACCGTCCACGCCGTCGACCGCGAGTCGCGCGCCCGCCGAGGCACGCTCGTGACCGCCCACGGCGCCGTCGAGACGCCGACCTTCATGGCCGTCGGCACGCGGGCGACCGTCACCGGGCTCGATCCGATGGACCTCACGGCGATGGGCGCGAGCGTCGTCCTCGGCAACACCTACCACCTGATGCTGCGACCGGGCCCGGAGCTCTTTCAGCGCGTCGGCGGCATCCACGCGTTCATGCGCTGGGACGGCCCGGTGCTCACGGACTCGGGCGGCTACCAGATCTTCTCGCTCTCCGAGGACCGCACGATCAGCGAGAAGGGCGCGCGCTTCCGGAGCTACGTCGATCAGCGCATCCACATGCTCTCGCCCGAGCGCTCGATCGAGATCCAGACGGCGATCGGCTCAGACATCATGATGGTGCTCGACGTGTGCCTCGACTCGACCGCGGACGAAGCGAGCATGAGGGATGCGATGGAGCGCACGCACCGCTGGGCGCTCCGCAGCCTGAGCGCGCGGACGAACCCCGCGCAGGCGCTCTTCGCGATCGTGCAGGGCGGCGTCGTTCCCGCGCTGCGGCGTGAGTCGGCGGCGTTCCTCACGCAGCACCCCTTCGACGGGTTCGCGCTCGGCGGGCTCGCGGTCGGCGACACGCGAGCGCAGCGCGAGGACATCACGCACTTCGCGGCGGAGCTCTTGCCGGAGGATCGCCCGCGCTACCTGATGGGCGTCGGCACGCCGCCGGATCTGCTCCACGCGATGCTCGCCGGGATCGACATGTTCGACTGCGTGCTGCCGACGCACTTCGCCTGGCAGGGGACGGCGTTCGCATCGACCGGCCGGGTGCGCGTGACGCGCGCGCCGAACGCCGTGCTCGACACGCCGCTCGACGCGAGCTGCGCGTGCTCGACCTGCGCGCGCTTCAGCCGCTCGTACCTGCATCACCTCTTTCACTGCAAGGAGCCGCTGGGGCCGCGCCTCCTCGCCATCCACAACCTGCACCACTACTTCGCGCTGATGGCCGAGGCGCGCGCGGCGATCGAGGCGGGCGAATACGCGAGCTACGCGCGCGCGAAGCTCGATGCGATCGATCGACACGAGCACAGCGCGCGGAGGCTCGGCGAGCGGCCTTCCGTGGAGGCTGCCGGATGACGCTCGACTGCGAGGTCGTGATCACGCGCGACGGCGCGAAGGCGATCCGCGATCGCATCACCGGTCAGCTCATGCATCCGGTGGTCGGGCCGGCAGTCGAGTCACAGCGGATCTACATCGCTCCCTCGGGCCTCGAAGCACGGCTGCGGCACGGGACGACGCGGCGGCCGCTCGTGCTCCTCGACGTGGGCCTCGGCGCCGGCTCGAACGCGATCGCCGCCTGGCGCCTCTCCGAGTCCTTGCCGGAGGACGCGCGGCCTCTCGAGATCGTCAGCTTCGATCAGAGCGTGGCGGCGCTCGCGCTCGCGCTCAGCGCCGAGCACGCGGGGGCGTTCGGCTTCGACGGCGAGGCGGGCGTTGCGGCGCGGGCGGTCCTCGCGAACGGGCAGCACGAGACCGCGCGCACGCGCTGGCGACTCGTCCTCGGCGACCTCGCTTCGACGCTCGACGGCGAAGAGCGCGGCATGGCCGACGCGGCCTTCTGGGATCCCTTCTCCCCGCGCGCGAACCCGGAGCTCTGGACGGTGCGCGCGTTCCGCTCGCTCTTTCGGCTCTGCGGCGAGGGCGCGACCGTGCTGACGTTCGGCGGTGCGACGGCCGCCCGATCGGCGCTCCTCCTCGCCGGCTTCGCGGTCGGGGTGGGCGTCGACATGGGGATGGGCAAGCGCGCCACACGCGCGGCGCTGAGCGCAGCCGAGCTCGAGGCTCCGCTCGATCGCCGCTGGCTCGAGCGACTCGCACGCTCGTCGGCGCCCTTCCCGCCCGACGCTCCGAAAGACGCGCTCGCGCAGATCGGCGCGCTTCCTCAGTTCAGAGCCTGAACGCGCGCTGGCTCGTCCACCCGCAGCCGCCCGTCAGAACACTGTCCGAGCGTGGTCCCGCGCGCTGCCGACCCAGAGCCGCGTGCGATGGTCCCACGCGTCGAGCGCGGGGAGCGCTTCGAGAGCTGCCGAGCGCTCACCGAGCACGCGCAAGGTCACGATCGTCTTCCAGCCAGCGTCGACCGCGTCGACGGGTCGATCGAACTGCTGTGTCACGGCGACGAGGATCATCCGGGTCCGATCGAGAGCCTGGCCACTCACGACGTCGACGACGATGTCCGGGCTCCACGCGAGCTCGTGGCGCGACCCCGAGAAGCTGGCCCAGAGGACGACGTCCCGAGCGTCTCTAGGGCGTTTCCGGAAGCTGCGCGGCAGGCGCTCGATGGCCGACTCGTGCACACGGCCCTCGACTCCGAGCGCGCGTGCCTCGAAGGTCTCACGCGAGAGCGGCGGGAGCTCGGCCGTCAACAACGAATCGCCCAACGCGCAGAGCTCTTCCAGCCGCGCGAGACGCTGCTCCACGAGAGCCGGCGTGAGCGAGCTCTCGCCCGCGCTCACGACTGACCTCGCGGCTTCGCCGGGAGCCCGAGCGCCTCGAGATCGGCGAGGTCCTGCGCACGGCCGGCGAGCCGCTTCATGCTGCCGAGGCCCTCGAGCGAGACGGTCCAGATCTCGTGCCCGCGCCAGCGCGCTCGGACGCGGGACGTCCACGCGGGCTCCAGCACCGGCGTGACCACGAGGAGATCGATGGTGGTGAGGGTGTTCTCGTCTACGCGAGACACGCGATGAAGCTCCCGCTCCTCGGGAGTTCCGACGGAGAACGGGATCGGCCCCGCGTAGAGCGTGAAGCCGAGCGGACCCAGCAGCGTGCGGGCACGGACGAGGTCTGCCCTCGGGATCAGAAGATCGATGTCGCGCGTCGCTCGGACGTGGCCGTGGAGGTTCACCGCAAGACCGCCGCACAGCGCATAGGGCACACTCTGTTCGTCGAGCGCCGTCACGATCGCATCGAGCGTTTGGACCAGATCGCGCGCCATGCAGCGAGCCTACCACCCGCAGGCCGGGGGGCAGCGAGGCGCTCAGCTCGTGGCGACCGCTTCCTCGGCGAGCTTCTTCGGCCCGCGGATCCAGAACGACGGCTTGAGAAGCACCGAATAGTCGGGCTTCTCGATCGCGTCGAAGGCCGCCTGCGTGCGCTCGCCGCGAGCGATGCAGCACTTGGCGCAGAGGCACTCGGCCGGGCTCGCCTCGTAGAGGCTGCCCGCCATCTGGTCCCACGCCTTGAAGAAGAAGCCCGTGTGGTAGGGCTTGTGCAGCGTCGAGCGCGCGTGGTGCACGTAGTGCTGGAAGCTCGTGTTGATCCACGGGTGGTGCGCGTCCGGCCAGCGCAGCTCGTAGCCCCAGTGGAGGTAGACGCCGTAGCCGTAGAAGAACGCGCCGTACGTCAGGAAGAGCAGATCCATGTTGATCGGGATCAACAGCGGGATGAACAGCAGCGGCGCGGAGCGGATGAGCTGATCGAGGTGATCATCCGCGATGACCGAGAACGGCGTCGGGTTCGAGAACGCGTGGTGCGGCCGGTGCTGGCCCCACCAGAAGCGGCGCGTGTGCCCGAGCCGGTGGTAGGCGAACTCGTAGAGGTCGGAGCCGATCCAGACGAGGAAGAACGTGAAGACGAGGTAGCCCCAGCTGTAGCCGCCGAGGCCGCCGTACGCGCGCGACCAGCCCAGGTCGACGAGGTGGAGCGCGATCGCTGGGCAGAGGGTCGCGGTGTAGATGCCCTTGAGCATCTGGATCACCTCGCGCCGGACCATGACGGGCTTCGGGAACTGCGGGTTCGACTTGCGCTGCCAGGTCTCGAACGTCGGTCGCCAGTAGTAGAGGCGGAACAGCGTCCCGCTCATCACCATCGTCAGCGCGAACGCCACGACGGTCAGCGCGAGCCAGGTCGTGAGGAAGTTTCCGCGTTGGGCGAGCTCGTACAGCATGGTGAGCCCGAGGGTGTCCGGGGTCCATGGCCCGCGTCAACCGATGCCGAGCGTTCGCGCAGACCGCGACCGGGCTCAGGGAAGCTTCGGTCGCTTGTTCTTCGTCGACGACTCGCTCGAGAGCGACTCGGTCGGACCCTTCTCCGGCGCGCGGAAGCCGGACCGCGCCGCAGGGATCGCAAGCTGCGTCTTGGCGTTTTCGATGCCAGCCCCGCGTCGACGCGGAGGCACCTTGGTGGGAACGGGCTCCGGATCTTTGACCGGCTTCATATTCGAAGACTCTGCCTCATGCCGGAGATCGAAGTCGAGCACTTGCGTTAGCGTGGCACCGCGATGATGAGCCTGTTCTCCGGCGTGATCATCTCGGGGATGCGCTGTGTGTGAACGTCGTACCCGCGACTACGAAGCCGAGCGACGCGGGTCACGTCGATCGCCGTCGAAGAGTCGAGCCAGCCGCCGAGCCCGCCCTGATCGCACGCCGCGGCGTCGTGGCAACAGCCCATCACGGCCACGCGCGCACGTCCTTCGATCGCGCGATCGAGGACCATGTCCGTCAAGCGCCCACATGCGTGCACCGCGACGACCAGGTTCGTGGCGTCGCTCTCCGCGTCCTCGAGCTGGCCCTCGCGGATCTCGACGCGGCCCGCGAGCCGGGGCCACTCCTTCACCATCGCGCCCGCGAGCCGCGCTGCGCTGAGGGGCACCTTGCGGTCGATGCCCACCGCCGTCTCGGACGTGTCGTCGAGGATCAACATCAGGTGCGCGACGAGCCCGTGACCGCACGCGAGATCCAGCACGCGTCCTCCGCGCATCCGACGCCGCACGCGCCGCGCGACCTCCCACGCCTCGTAGAGCTCCTTGCGCGGCAGGCACTCCGCTTCGCAGACGACCCGCGCGATCCGATCGAGGAGGGTGTCCCCGGCAAATCGGTGAAGGTCTCGCCGCGTGAGGCGCGAACGACTTCCGTGATCGAAGAGCTCGGCGCCTTGCGTCATCCGGCGGTCAGTGCCCGGAGCCCGTCGCTTCGACCGTGACCTGGAGCAGGCTCCGCTTGTCGGCCCGAAGGAACGACGCGCCGGCGTGCGTCCAGAGGAAGTCGGGGCACTCGACCTCCGTGATGTCGACGGCCTCGCCCGCGACGAGCACGTGCGTCACGCGATCGGTGCACGTCATCTCCACTCCCCCGACGGTGTGCGTCGCCTCGGTCTCCTCGCTCTGCGTCGCGGGCGCGTCCGGCGTGATGAAGAGCCCGTCGTACATGCGAAAGAGATCCGCGTTGCTCTCGTTCGCGAGGACGACGCACGTCTCGCCCTGGACCTCGCAGAGCGACTCGACCCGGTTCGCGTCGCGGTTCGCGGCCGTGTCGATGACCGTCTGTCGCCAGCGACGCAGGACCGTGTGCCCTTCGGTCAGCGTCACCTCGAGGACGAGCGTGTCGCCCTCCTGCGAGACGACCTCTTCCATCAAGAGCCGCGGCTCGGGCCCGATGTGTCGGCCGAAGTAGCGATAGACCACGTAGTCACCGACGCGGTAGCGCGTGCCGCTCTCCGCCACGCTCGAGGGCGCGGTGGTCGCGGACGCGATGGGTGCGCCGCCGCAGGCGGAGACGATCGCGAGCGTCGAGAGCGCGAGCATCGAGCGCATCGATCCTCGGGGCGTCGGTCGACGCGTCATACGACGAGGTCGACCTCGCTCGCCTCGTCGGGCAAGCCGCTCTCACCGCGCTCGGCTGCGCGCAGGAGCCGCCAGATGTGCTTGCCGAGGACGTCGATCTCCGTCGACGCGAACTGCTCGCCGCCGAACGCCGTGATCGTCTCCGTCTGCTTCTTCAGCATGTACGCGTCCTGCTTGAGGACGCGCATCGCGATCGGCGTGACGAAGGGCCCGATCGCGCGCGCCGGGAGCCGCGTCTTGAACGAGACCACGCCGTAGAGCCGCGTGACGAAGTCGCTGATGGGCGTCATCGCCGTGTCCGCGAGGATGTGGTTCTCGTCGCCGATCTTGTACTCGACCTGCGCGATCGACGGCAGGATGAAGCGGTCCCAGTGCTGCACGAGGCCGCCCGAGGGAGAGAGCACCTTCGCCATGAAGCCCGGCGGGCGCGGCTCTCCGACGTACTCGGCCACCGCGCGATCGCCGGTGCGCGTGACCTTCGCCTGGATCGTGATGCCGCGGCTCTCCGTGCGGAACAGACCGCGGTGGAGGAACGCGGTGTGCGGCACGTCGAGCGCGTTCTCGATCGCCGAGTAGAGCGTGCCGCCGAGATCGATGTGCTGGCGCACGGTGACGTAGGCCGGATCGTCGGCGCGCTCGAAGTGGTGTGGGCGCGACGCGGGCATCTCGCCCGGCGTCGAGTAGACCCAGACGAAGCCCTGCTGCTCGATCGTCGGATAGGACGGGCAGCTTCGCGCCTTGCCCTCGCTGGTTCCCGTGAACGACGGAATCGCGCGACATGCGCCGTGACCGTCGAAGCGCCAGCCGTGGTAGCCGCACTCGAGCGTGCCGTCCTTGGCGATCTTCCCGATCGAGAGCGGCACGTTCCGGTGGGGACATCGATCGAGCAGCGTGCTCGCGCGACCTTCGGCGTCGCGAAAGAGCACGAGCGGCGTGCCCATGAGCGTGCGGGCGAGCGGCGCATCACGCGGGAGCTCTTCGCTCATCGCGAGCACGAACCAGTGCCGCGGGAGGCGCACCACCGAGAAGCGGTTCTTCGTACGCAGAGGCGCGAGCGGAGCGCTCTCGCTGCGTAGGCCACCTTCTTCTTCGACGGCGCTCATGGCCGAGGTGTACCAGAAGGGGGCGAGGCCGTCCTCGTCGCCAGCCCGAGGGTGCCCTACCCTCCCCGTTCATGCGCCTACCGCCTCACCTCGCGCCGAAGAATCGGGCCTCGCCGCGTCTCTTCGACGAGCTGCCGGCGCTCCGGACGCTGCCCTGGATCCCGCTCGCGCACGCGCCGACGCCGATCGAGCCGTGCGACGCGATCGCGGGCTGGCTCGGGCGCGGCGGCGTGTTCATGAAGCGCGACGACCTGGCCTCGCCGCTCTACGGCGGCAACAAGGTGCGCCGCTACGAGTTCGTGTTGGCCGAGGCGGAGTCGCTCGGGAAGAAGCGCATCGTGACGGCGGGCGGCATCGCGTCGACGCAGGCGATGGCGACGGCGCTCTTCGGGCAGGCGCTCGGGATCCCGGTGCGCATCGTGCTGTTCGATCAGCCGATCACGCGCTTCGGGCAGGACGCGGTGCTCGTGGACGCGGACGCGGGCGCGGAGCTCGTGTGGGGCGGGAACTACCTGACGACGATCTGGCGCACGTGGCGCTCGCTCGACCAGGACAGCTATCTGATCCTTCCGGGCGCTGCGAACGCGCTCGCGAACCTCGGCTACATCGACGCGATGATCGAGCTCGCCGATCAGGTCGCACGCGGCGAGATGCCGAGGCCGGACGCGATCGTGCTGCCGACGGGCTCGTCGGGGACGCTCGCTGCGCTGGCGCTGGGCGCGGCCTGGCTCGGGTGGGAGACCGAGATCATCGGCGTGCGGATCACGCTGCGCATCGCGTGCAACCGCATCACGATCGGCTCGATCGCGCGGAGCACGGACAAGTTCCTGGCGGCGCACGACCCGCGCTGGACGCGGCGGAGCAAGCAGATGCGCTACTCGCTCTTCGGCGACGCGCTCGGCGCGGGCTACGGCCATCCGACGCCGGAGGCCGTCGAGGCGATCGAGCAGGTCCGGAAGCTCACGGGCGAGCCGGGCGAGGTGACCTACAGCGGCAAGGCGCTGGTGGGCCTGCGCACGCTCGCGCGCTCGGACCGCTGGAAGGACAAGACGATCCTACTGTGGAACACGCTGTCGACTCCGCGCCCGGCCATCAGCCCACACGCGAGAGACAAGGTCCCGGAGCGCTTGCGGTTCATCCTGGACGCCGATCCGGTCGCCTGACGACGTGAGGGCCCCTTGCCCGTGCCCTTGCCCTCCCTCTCGCCCTCCCTCTCGCCCGCGTGGCCGCTCTCACCGCTGCGGTCCGGGCACAGCTCGAGCACGAGCGGACCTGGACGAACGTCTCGCCAGACCGACGACGTCTCGGCAGGCGGGGACGATCTTCGTCATCTTCGTCATGTCACGTGAGCCGCCACCGTTCGAGGTGTGCACGGACGATCACGAGGGATGATCAACGCGTCCGGATCTGGATTGCGGATGTCCGGCGAAGGCTCGTCCATCTCATCAACGAAACGGCGCGCGACATGCGCGTCGTCAGCTTCGTAGATTTGCGAGATGACGTCAGTTCCGTCGTGCATCGAAGGAGACGAAGGAGACGCGGGGGAGGTTCTGGCTCGCGGCCGATCCACTCAGCCCCCCTGCGGGCTCGTGCAAAATACGCAGTGGATCCCTGCACATTCCATTCGAACGGATCGCATCCTGCACCCCATTGGCCTGGAGGAATCGGGGCGGATGCGCGTCGCATGCTGCCCATATCGCCGCAGCGTAGTCGAATGTGTAGCGACCTTCTCGTCGTCCTCGGCGAGCAGCGCGAAGCTCCGCAGCGCCGGCGAAGGAAGCCAGCGTCCAGCTCGACGTGTCCACCGGCGCTCCCCCGGACGATGCGGTCGTAGAGCGCGCGCGCCTCGTCGTACCTCCCGCTTCCGGCGAGGAGCACCGCCGCGAGGGGCGGGCTCGCGCTCATCGCACGGTCGGCGAGCACGCTCGAGATACCCCCCGACGTTTGAGGTGCGTTGAGGGGCACCTCCAACAAGATCGCGTTCGACGGAAGCCACGGAGGAGCGATGTTGACCTCGATCATCAGAAGGCTGGGACTTGCGATCGTGTCTGTCGCGGCGGTGGCGTGCGGCACGCCCGCAGCGATGACGGACGCCGGCGTGACCGCGACGGACGGTGACGTGCCCAACGCGGACGCGCAGATCCTCGGAGTCGACGCCTCGGTTCCCGACACGGGGGTGTCCGGAGCCGACGCCGCGGTTCCCGACGCGGGCGTGTCCGGAGCCGACGCCGCGGGCCCGTGCGCGGCTGGGACCGCGCTTGTCGCGGGCGCATGCGAGCCATGCGCCGTGGGCGTCTATTGCGCAGGCGGCGACGCCGACCCCGAGCCCTGCGTGGGCGCGTGGGACGCCGACGCCGACCCCTCGACCGCATGCGTCGAGTGGATCGCCTGCGCGCGGGGTGAAGCGGAGGACGCGCCCGGCTCGAGCACCAGCGATCGGACGTGCACCGCCGACTGGATGCGCCTCGTGGACTCGGGGGAGAACGACTTCGCGTTCTCGGCGGGCCTCGGCCCGAGCGGAAACGTCTACGTCACGGGGTGGACCTATGGAGCGCTCCCCGGCCAGGTGAGCGCCGGCGGCGTCGACGGCTTCATCCGCGTCTACGACCCGTCGGGAACGGAGCTCTGGACACGGCAATACGGCACGACGACGAACGACTACTTCGACGCGCTCGCAGTGGACGTGTCGGGGGACATCTACGTGGTCGGTTCCGATGGGTCCTCGGCGTTCTTGACCCGCTACGACGCGAGCGGGGACGAGGTCTGGACGCGCTCCTTCGACGCGGCGGGCAGCCTCACCGAAGCGGCCGCGCTCGCGATCGCGCCAAATGGCGACATCGTCGTCGCCGGACGCAATTTCGGGGCGTTCCCGGGCGCCACGAGCGCGGGCTCTTGGGACATCTTCGTGCGTCGCTTCGACGCGTCGGGGGCGGACCTGTGGACGCGACAGTTCGGCTCGAGCTCGTGGGAGGGCGCCAACTGCGTCGGGATCACGCCCACCGGCGACGTGTACGTCGCGGGGAGCACGAACGGCGCGCTCCCCGGCCAGACGAGCGCTGGCTCCCTCGACGCGTTCGTGCGCAAGTACAGCGCCACGGGCACCGCGCTGTGGACTCGCCAGCTCGGAACGAGCGGCGTCGACAGCGCGTGCGTCATCGCCGACGGAGAGGGGGCGCTCATCTTCGGTCAGGTGGGAGCCGCGCTCCCCGGACAGGTCGGTCTCGGCGGCATCGACGGGTTCCTGCGCAGCTACGGCGCGTCCGGCGCGGAGGCGTGGACGCAGCAGATCGGCACCAGCGGAGGGGACGGGGCGACCGGGGTCGCGCGCGGCCTGGACGGGACGCTCACCGTGCTCGGAAGCACATCAGGGGGCACGTTTCCCGGGGAGACGTCGACCGGCAGCACCGACGCGTTCGTCGCCACCATCGACGCGTCGGGCGCCACGCTGTCGACGCGGCAGGTCGGCTGGGGTGCCCAGAACCAGCCCTACGCCCTCGCGGCGGGAGCGGACGGTCCGTACTTCGTCGGCATCCTCGACGGTCGGGACGGATTTCTGGCGCACCTCGCGCCCTGACGCCGACGACGACGCGCGACGAACCTTGATCAACCCTGCTCCGACGCATGCGCCTCGCGACGGTGGCGCGCAGCGAGGACGTGACGTGGGGTACACTCGACAGCCTGACTGCCGGGAAGGATCGTCCGAGTGTCTCCGGAACGCTGGTCCGCGGACTGCTCCAGGCCGGGCACGAGCTCCTGGGCAGGGAGGTCGTCGAGCGTGGCATGTCCGCGCTCGCGCCCGGGATCCGCGCGCAGGTTGCGGACGCGATCCCCGGGCAGTGGGTCCCGATCGCGTCTGCCGAGGAGACGTTCCGCTGTATCGCCGACGCCGCCAACCGCGACTGGCCCACGCTGCACGGCGAGCTCGCGCGCCACACGGTCGAGAGCGCGTACCGCACGTTCTGGCGGATGCTGTTCCGTCTCACGTCCGACAGCGCGCTCGTGAGCCGCACGCCGGTCATCTACGGCAAGTCGTACAACCGCGGGCGTCTCGTTGCGTCCATCCTGTTTCCCGGCCGAGGCGAGGTGGAGCTCCTCGACTGGGCCGACGTTCCAGACTGGCCCATCCGCGGGACCCAGGCGGGCATCGAGACGGGCCTGCGCATCGCCGGAAGACGGAACGTACGCGTCGAGTCCACGAGGACCCGGACCGGCGCGTCCTTCATCGTGACCTGGCGGTGAAGCTCAGGAGCTCTTGCGGGGGGACGCCTTCTATCCATACGCAGGACCCGAGGCGTGTCGTTGCTGGTCCCCACCCGATTGGCTTGCGGACCGCTCGGTGAATATGACGAAAATGACGAAGCGCGTCCCCGTCTACGCACACGGCGTCCGCACACGCCGCGAGCGCGCGATCGAGGGTGTACGAGCCGACGCGGCCCGCGAGGGCTCGGGCGTCAGCCGCCGAGGGCGTCGAGCTCGCCAGTGTCCGCCGCGACTGCGTCGCTCGGCGCCTCGTCGGCCTCGTCGTCGTCGACCGCGGTCTCGTACTCGTCGACGTCGCCCGCGTCCGAGTCGGTGTCTTCCAACGGCAGAACCGGATAGAGGGCGAGCGCATCATCGGTCAGTGCTGCGGCGGCGGCGAGCTCCTCCGGAGCGGTGACGCGCCGGCCCTCGCGGCGACAGAGGCGATGGGAGCGCCGATCGCGACGCCGGCACATCCGCGGCCAGGCGCGCTGCAGGTTGCCGTAGCGCGCGCGGCGGCCGGCGCTCGACCAGTCGACCCACTGTGCGGCGCTCGCGCGAACGTCCACGTGGACGAAGCCGCTGCGTGGGTAGTAGCCGCAGCCCGTGCTCGCGAGCGTACGGCAGTAGTCCCAGAGCGCGCGCGTGGACGCGCCCCTCACGCGGATGTCGGTGGCCTGACCTCGCGTGTGACGCGAGCTCTCGCGCGTGTAGCCGCCGGCCTCGCGTCGTCCGCTCACGATGAAGACCTCGGCGCCACCGAAGTGATCCGAGATCGCGGCGAGCAGCGCGACGAGGCGCGGGTGCGGACGCTCGGCGGGATCGGTGTCGCGAGCGCGCATGAGCTCGGACAGCGCGACCACGCCCTCCGCCGTCACCCGGCGCTCGGCGTCGACGAGCGCGACGCGGCGCGCCTCATCGCGGCGCCGCAGCGTCACGACGCCTGGCGCATCGGGGGCACCATAGTCGCGCGGCGTGGAGGCGCCCGCGGCCTCGTACCCAGGCAGCAGGAGGCGCTGGCCCACGTGCAGCGTCGCGCTGGCGCGCAGATGGTTGAGCCGCCTGAGCTCGTCGACCTCGCAGCCCTGGTGGTGCGCGATCTCCGAGAGCGTCTGCCCCGGACGCACGTAGGTCGTGTGCGGCGACGGCACCGTGAGCGTATGGCCTGGTCGCAGCGTCGCGGTCGGTCGTAGATCGCTCGCCAAGGCGAGGTCCCAGACGTCCACGTGATAGCGGCGCGCGACGGCCGCGAGCGTCTGTCCTGCGCGCACGACGTGCTCGCGCTGGGCGCTCGCCAGGCTCGCCGTGAGCTGCATCGCGAGGCAGAGCGCGAGCGCTGCGAGGTGACGGTGGCGGCGCATCGAGCGCGCCAGTGTTCGCTCCCCACGGCGATCGATCAAGGGGCGGGGCTCGTGGCGTGCGGCCAGTCACTCACGGGCGAGTCGCAGTTCCCGACGGCGTTCCCGTCGCAGCCCGCACCGAGCAGCGGCGCGTCCTCGCGGGGCTGGCGCCCGAGGATCACTGCCCGACGATGAACTCCACGCGGCGATTCTGCTGGTCGCACGCCTCGGTGGCCTCGGCGCACAGGGGCTCCGTCGTGCCGCGACCGTTCGCCATCAGACGCGACTCGACGCCGCGCTGCACGAGGGCGCGCTTCACAGCGCTCGCGCGCTGCTCGGAGAGCCTCTGGTTGTGCTCTGGCGTGCCGTGCGCATCGGTGTGCCCGACGATCTCCAGCGACGGCACTTCAGCGCGGTGGTTCACGAGAAACTGCGCGAGGTGGTCGAGGATCTCGGCCGACTCCGGCAGGATCGCGTGGCTGTCGTGCTCGAAGAGGATGTGCTCGTCGATCGTCACGCGCCCGAAGCGCAGGTGCACGTCGGGGGGATCGATCAGCGAGGGATCGAGCCGCGTGTACTGGCGAGGGGCGGCACACGCCGCGAGCACCGCGATCGCTCCGAGGCTCACGCAGCGAGTAGACCAACGGATCATCTTCGGCTCCTTCTCGAGAGGACGCGACGATAGACAGCCCCTGCACAACCGTCGAGCGTTACTCGCAGCACGTGGGCGAACCCCAGCGCCCCGCAGCGATCAGTGCGAGGCGCCGGACGGCCGGAGCGGGGACCAGACGGCGATCGCGCGGTGCACGACGCGCGGCGGAGGATCGAACGCCGCGCGTCGGATGAGCCCCCACTCGTGCACCTCGTAGTCGACGATCGCGCTCGCGCGTGGCGTCGTCGCTCCGCTCGATGGCGCGCCGCTGCGCGAGCCACAGATCAGCGCCAGGAGAGTCAGAGCCCAGACGGTCGTTCGCATCGCGGCATCGTACGCCGTGGGTCTCGCGACGGCGGCTCTCGTAGGCGGCGAGCGTTTCGCGACGGGGCGAGGCGCGCGCGGCGCGGAAGGTGCCAGAGCCTCGAGCATCACCTGCCAGAGCCTCAAGCATCACCGGCGGTGTGGAGGCGGAGCACCTGGCCGAGAGCGGGATCGTAGAGCGCCTCGCAGTTGCACGCGCCGCCGTCGTTCATCTCGAAGAAGAAGGTCGAATCGACGCCCATTGGCAGATCGAAGCGCGGGCAGTACAGGCTGACGCGCACCACGCGACGGCCGCCTTCCGTGATGCCGACGTACTGACGGTGGTAGCCCTCGAGCGCCGTCGCGAGATCGAAGTCCGGCTCGCCCGCGTAATACGCCTCGCGCGGCAGTGCGCGCGCGTATGGCCCGATCGCACGCTCGAAGCCCTCGAGGTCGGTGCGCGTCGGCCGCCAGTGACCCTCGTCGCGCGGGAGCCGAACGGTGCTCGCCCGCGTCACGCGGCCGGTGCGGCCCAGGATCTCGACAGGGCCGTACGGCAGGGCTGGCTCCGTGGAGGCCGCGCTCGGAGGCTCCGCCAGCCCGCAGCCGACTACGAGAAGAAGGCCGAAGGGGATGGCCACGCGCCGAAGGCTCGTCATGGGCGGAGCTTGGCTCGTTCTCGCGGCGGGATCGACGCCGATGCTCACGCTCCGATTCGGAGCGCCTCCGGAGGCCGCCTTGGCGCGAATCGGCGCCGCAGATCCAACAGCACAGTCTCTACGTTCTGGACCCGAGCACCGAGCTCCGGACGAACGGCGTCGATCCGGTCACCGAGCTCCGTACGAACGGCGTCGATCCGGCCACCGAGATCGGTGCGCGTGGTGATCAGCTCGTCGCGGATCTGCTTCAGGATCAGGATCGAGAGATCGTGCGGCTCAACCATCGCTTCCTCCAGGGTAGCGCAACATCGAGGGGTGCGCGCCGCGCATGGACGTCGGTCCGCTCTGCGTCTGACGCAGACACCGCCTGCGCCGAGCGAGATACGCTCGCGCCGGGTGGAGGGTCCGAGGGACCAGGAGGACGGAATGGCAGACGACGTGCCCGGGCGGGCGACACTGGACGAGCGCGAGGGGCGGACGCGAGGTCGTCGTCACCGTGCGGTGGTTCCAGGGCATGGCGGTGGCCGGCATCTTCGCGGCGCTCGTGATGGCGCTGCCCGCCGTCGTCTTGTCCCTCGGCGGGGAGCCGGGCATGGCGTTGGTGCCCGCGGTGCCGGCGTGCGCCCTTCTCTACTGGAGCCTCGCGAACGTCCTCAACCGCACCCGGATCGTCTACGGATCATCCCTCTCGGTCACGCACGCGCCGCTCCCGTGGCCAGGCACGTTCGAGGCGCGCTCGGAGGAGGTCGGGGCCTTCGAGCTGCGCGAGGTGCGCTTCCGCCGCCGCCGATCTTGGGGCTCGAGGCGCGCGACACGCCCGCCGCGCTCAGGGGGGCGATACCTCGCCGAGCTTCGTGCCCATGTCTCGAACCAGATTGGCCACCGGGACCGGCTCGCGTACCTCGAGTGGCCCGTTCGAACGACATCGCCAGTGCGCGGAGCGATCTCGAGCGGTCGCAGTCCGAGGGAGCGAGCGACGGCGCGGCGCCGGCTCGCGTGGATCGCGCGGAAATCGCCTTGATCGTCGCGTGCCCTCGCGCACGCGTCGTCGCGACTGCGCACGGTGCCGTGACTCGCGCCGATCAGCCGCACGGCAGGCTTTCAGGTCGACGGGTCGCCCCCACGACCACCAGTCCTTCGGGGGAACCGGGTCAGGCGAACGGTTCGCGGATCCTGAGCGAGCGGTGCGGCTGATGTCGTCGACTCCGCCGCAGCAATGGTGGTTGTCGGAGCTCGCCCAGCTCGGATACGGCGTCGGGAGCCCTGTGGGCGGCCGAATCCCCGGCGCGATCTTGTTCCTTCACTACGTCGCGGTCGCCGTTGCGCTCGGCGTCTGCGCGATCCCCGCCGTGCTCGTCGCGCAAGGGGCGCCGCCGATCGCGCTTACCGCCATGGCGATGCCCCTCGCGTTTGCGGCCATCGCGTACTACCGCGTCCATACGGTCAAGAGCAGACCCACGGTCACGTCGGCGGGGCTGGCCTTCCGCGACGGACGAACGGTTCCGTGGGAGAGCGTTGCCGCGATCGACGTCGCTCCTTGGCACGTGTCGGTCGCGTGGCGCGACCGGAACGGTGCCTCACTCAGTCGGACGTGGTCCCGCCGACGCGATGCCTTCGACACGCGGCGCGATCACATCTCGCTCCGACCTCCATTGTGACCTGCAGGCGTCGTTCGCTCAGCGCGACAGATAGGCATGCTTGCGATGGGATAGCGGCCTACGGTCCTCGACACGACTACGCTCGGTCGACATGACGAAAATGACGAAGAGCGTCCCCCGGTAGACGTCGTCCCCCCCGGGATCGCCGCGTCTACTCGATCAGATCCGTGCAGAGCGGCGCGCCCGAGCCGCGCGCCCAGCCACAGATGATCGTGCGCTGCCCGCCCGCACACGTCGCGACCCAGGAGTCCGTGAAACCGGCATAGTGCTCGCTGATCTCGACGTGGCCCGGCCGGCACCCGAGCACTCCTGAAGAGAGCCGCTGCTGCCAGTCACCGCTGCTGGTCGGGTCGGCCGCCACGTGGGCGCCACCACCACCGCAGGCCACCAGCGACAGAGCGAGGAGGGCGCCGATCATGCGAAAGGACATGGCGCCGAGCGTAGCGGCGGCCGGCCGTGCTGCAAGCTCCACGTCGACACCGGCAAGCCGCGCGCGTCGGACTTGCCGAAGCGCGACGAGCTCATGACTGGCTCACGGCAGGCCAGCGCCCGGCCAACATGACGAAAATGACGAAGCCCGTCCCCGTGTGCAGGTCGTCGGCGTGTTCAGGTCGTCGAGTGCCGTACTGCCATGGATGGGAGTTGGAGGATCGTGCTTGGGGATACCTGATCACCCCCGAGGTGCAGAATCACTTCCTGGGGTTCGCATTGAAGCTTCGCGGCTGGACCGACCGAATCACGGTGTTCACGGGCGGCACGTTCGAGATGCCGGAGGAATCGCACGCGCGGCTCTCGGAGACGGGGATTCGGGTGGAGACTGCGCCCATCGCGCGCCTCACCGGTCCCGGGCGCGAGCTCGAGGTCGTCGAGCTGGCCAACGGCGAGCGCGTGGCGTGTGAGGTATTGTTCGCCCACCCACCGCAGCACCAAGCGGACCTGGTGCGCAGGCTGGGGCTCGCGCTGGACGAGAACGGCTTCGCGCGCGCAGACTCGATGACGCGCGAGACCTCGATTGCAGGCATCTTCGCCGCAGGCGACCTGACCACGCGCATGCAGGGCGCCATCCTCGCAGCCGCATCGGGCACGCACGCCGCGACGGTGATGAACCTCCAGCCCTCCAGCTCGCGATGGACTTTGCTCCAGCGTGGCACGATGGCGGCCGACCTACTGGTGGATGAGCGCCCGCCGTTCCGCTTCGCCCCCGAGCGTCCGAACTCGAACGGTGCGCGGAGGCTGCCTGCGGGGGGCTCGCGAGAGGCGGGGGAGGACGTTTGACGCGGGGACGCGCTTCGTCATTTTCGTCATGTTGGCCCGAGCGCTTGCCAATCCAGCGCGGCGCGGACGTCGGGCGACCCGCGCCGAAAGCGAGTCGCGCGCCCGCCATCGTGACATGATGCGCACATGGAGGCCTTCGGGCGCGCCATCGCCTGCGCCCTCTTCGTCGTCGCCTGCTCGAGCCCGCCGCCCGCGCCGGCGCGGTCGCACGCACCGGTGATCGATCTCCCCTGCGCCGGCGTCGAGCCGCCGCCGAGCGAGAGGACCGTCGTGCCACCGACGCCCGACCCGACGCCCGAGCCCGTGGAGACGGGGGAGTACCCGCCCGCCGGTCCCGAGGCGACGTGCCCCCGGAGCGACACGGTGTTCTCGGGAACCATCGCTGTCGGCTCCGGCGCGACCTACGACGGGACGATCCCCTCGCGCGTGCTCGTGCGCGGCGACGCGACGCTGCGCCTCTCGTATCCGCTGCGCGTCGACGTCGCCGTACCGCTCCACGGCCCGCTTCGCGGCGAGGCGCTCATCGCGCGCATCCGCGCCGCCTACCACGACGTCTACGAAGAAGAAGATCGCGATCCCGGGGCGCATCCCTACGGCATCTGGGGCCACGAGCTGGGCGACCTCTTCATCGAGAGCATCGAGCGATGCGAGACGGAGCAAGGCGTGGAGATCCGAGTCGGCGTGGGCTCGTGAGGCGCCGCGCACCGAGCCGGTCCATCGACGAGCGCGGGCTCTCGGGCCTGGAGACCGCGAGCTAAGGGCCCGCGACGAGCGCGGCTTTCGCCATCAGCGCGCGCATGCGGAGGAGCGCGGGCGCCGTCATCACGTCGACGAAGCCGAACGTGTCACCTGCGAACTCGTCGCCGCGGACCTCGGCCTCGAAGCGCGCGAACACGCGTCATACGTCTTGCGGTGGGTGAAACATCGAGACGAGACCGGGCTCGTCGGCGAGGTGCGGATGCAGCATCTTCATCGCGAGCCGCTTCTCGAACCCACCGGCTCGCTTGCGCCGGACGAGGAAGACCTCGCCCATCCCGCCCTGCGCGATGGAGCTCAGGATCTCGTAGCCCTCGACGGTCTCACCGGGGAGGACGGCGTTCGCGCGCGAGTCTGCGCTCACACAGCCTCGAAGCACGGCTCGAGGAGACTCCCGGAGATAGCCCGCAGGAACGATTCTACGGCCACGACGCGCTCGCGGCCGAGAATCACGCGGGCGGTTCGCCGTCTCTCGGCTTCTCGCGCGTCAGCGCCGCGACCTTCTGGTCGTAGAGCATCCAGAACGCGACCTCGGGATCGGTGCTGAAGAACGGATGCGTCTGGTCGAGCCGGTAGCGCTCGGGGCGCCGCATGTCCTCGGGGCGGTTCGGATCGTCGAGGTTGATGAGCCTCATCGACCAGTCGTCGAAGCGACGCGTCTGGACAACGGAGAAGTCGACGAGGCGCACCTCGCTGTGACGCGCGTCGCGCGCGATGCGGCAGAACGTGCGGCTCACCACGTCGCCGTCGCCTTCGAGGACCTGGAGGAAGTAGCCGCCGCCGTAGCAGAGGAGCCCGGTGAGGCCGGCCTCGGCGTTGTTCACGCTCGCCGAGTCGACGATCGCCATCGCGTCGCGCATCGAGAGCTTCTGGGTCGCGTGGCTCAGGTAGATCAGCTGGCAGAGGGTCACGCGGCCAGTCTCGCCGCGCGGCCCGAGCAGCGCAACGCCCTCGCAGAGCTCAGAGCGTCGTGTCGTCGACCGGCAGGCCGAGCAGCACGCGGCCCGCGAGCGCATAGGTCCCGTCGCCGATCATCGCGTGCTGCGTCGCGACGTGGACGTCGCGGTGGAAGCGCGCGAAGGGATGCGCCTCGTACACGCTCGTGCTGCCGGCGAGCCGCTGGACGATGTCGACTGCGTGCGCGGCGCGCTCCGTGGCGTGGCTTGCTGCGAGGCGGAGCGAGGCCTTGTCCGCGAGCGTCATCGGCTCTCCGCCGGAGGCGCGCGCGGAGACCTCGTCGATCGTCGTGTGGACGAGCGCGCGCGAGGCGCGGAGCGAGGCTTCGGCGCGAGCGAGCTCGACCTGGACCAGCTCGCGGTCGCGGAGCGTTCGCGCGCCGCCCTGAGGCTTCTTGTTCGCCGCGAGCTCCACGAACGCGTCGAGGGCGGAGCGCGCGATCCCGAGCGTGACGGCCGACACGCCGAGCGCGAGCAGCCCGAACACGGGAAAGCGATAGAGCGCGCCTTGCTCGCGCGGCGCGCCGGTCAACGAGAGCGTCCAGCGCTCGTCGACGAGGGCGTCGCGAACGACGAGGTCGTGACTGCCGGTGCCGCGCAGGCCGCTGACGTCCCAGGTGTCGATCACGTCGGTCTGGCCGGCGCGGAGCACCGCTTGGCGCATCTCGGGACGCTCGCCGGGGATGACGAAGCCCACGAGACGGAAGCGCGAGTGCTCGCAACCGCTCGCGAACGACCAGCGGCCCTCGACTCGGTAGCCCGCGCCCTCGCGGACGCCCTTCCCCATCGGCGCGAAGACGCCGCACATCGCGGTCGCTGGCTCGGAGAAGAGCTCGCCGGCGCTCTCCTCGGGGAGGAAGGCGGCGGCGAGACCGCTCGTCGCGCCGACCATCACGCACCAGCCGGCAGCGCTGTCGGCGCGCGCGACGGCCTCGATGACGTCGACCATCGCGCGCGGGGTCACCTCGAGACCGGACGCAGAGCGAGGCGCGAGCATCCGGAAGAAGCCCGCGCCGCCGAGCGCGTCGACGACGTCGGGCGGAAGCCGGCGGTCACGCTCGATCCGCGGACCGGCCTCACGCAGCATGGGAGCGAGAGCTGTCGCTTCGGCCAGAAGAGTGGTCATGGGGGAGACGGTATCAGGCCGTCTCGGGGGAGAGGGAGAGGCTGCGCGATGACGTCGCGGGAGCGGATGGCGTCTGCGCGCAGGAGAGAGAAGGTGCAGGATGGCGCCGCGCGAGCTGGAGGCGTCTGCACCCTCACCCCCGGCCCTCTCCCCCAAGCGGGAGAGGGAGGGGATGCCACCAGAGGGCGTCTCCGAGCAGGAGAGAGAGGGTGCAGGGTGGCGCCCCGCGAGCTGGAGGCGTCTGCACCCTCACCCCCGGCCCTCTCCCGCAAGCGGGAGAGGGAGGGGATGCCACCAGAGGGCGTCTGCGCGCAGCAGAG
>JBBSAT010000046.1:0-34037 GCA_038252025.1 Polyangiales bacterium
CCGCGTGACTCGGAATCCAATCATGAGGGCTCCGCACGGGGCGCGTGGATTGAAACGAGTGCTTACTCAACGATAAAGAGATCGACTTCAAGTCGCGCTCCGCACGGGGCGCGTGGATTGAAACTCGAATTTGAATCAGGTTTAGATATCGCGTTAACGTCGCGCTCCGCACGGGTCGCGTGGACGTACGTGCGTGAGGCGCCTACAGTCGCGCCGCCATGGATATCGTCCTCGTCGCTCCAGAGATCGCCCCCTACACCCACACCACGCCTTCTGCAGAGCCCGTCGCGGCGCTCGCGAAGGCCCTTCGTGGGCAAGGCCACAAGGTCACGCTCATCTCGCCGCTCTGGGCGGCGATCGATCCGTCGGCGCGCCATCTCGGTCGTCGTCTGACGAAGATCGAGGTCGCGATGCCCGAGGGCCCCGTGGCGCTGGGCCTCTACGAGGGCCGCACCGCTGGCGGCGTCGACCTGGTCTTCCTCGCGAGCGAAGCACACTTCGCCCCGGGCACCATCGCTTCGGACGACTCCGATCACGCGGGCCTGCGCTGGGCGCTCTTTCTCCGCGGCGTCCTCGAGGTGCTTCGTCGCCGCGAGGTGCGGCCGGACGTCGTGCACGCGCACGAGTGGCAGACGGCGCCCCTCGCGTTGATGCTGCGCGAGGACAAGGAGCTCGCGTCCATCCCGACCGTTCTCTCCGTCTCGGCCATCGATACCGCCGGCCGCTACGACAAGAGCTTGCTCACCGCGTTCGGCCTCTCGCCGAAGCTGTTCTCGATCGACGGCGTCGAGTTCTTCGGGAAGTTCTCCGCGCTCAAGGCGGGCCTCGTCGCGGCGGGCCGCATCGTCGTTCCAGGTCCGTCCTTCCTGCGCGCGTTCCTGGAAGCGGGCGGCGGCGGCGGCCTCGAGGGTGTGCTGCGCACGCGTGAAGGCGCGCTCAGCGGCATCGTTCCCGGCGTCGACGCGGCGCTCTACAACCCGGCGACGGATCCGCACCTCGTGACGCGGTTCGACGCGATGGACGTCGCGGGCACGGGCTCGTTCGGCAAGGCGCGCTGCAAGTCGGCGATGCAACAAGAGCTCGGCCTGCCGGTCCGAGACGACGTGCCGCTTGCGGTCGTCATCAGCCGGTCCGGACCTCGCTCGGGGCTCGACCGCCTCGCCGAGATCTTGCCGACGCTGGTCCGCAACGACGGGCAGATCGCCGTGATCGTGGAGGACGAGGGCAGCACCGCCACGGCGCGGATCGCGGAGCACGCGGCGCGGTTTCCGGATCGCATCGCGCTGCGCTCGGGGGCGGACACGTCGCTCGCGCATCGCGCGCTCGGAGCAGCGGATCTCGTCATCATTCCGGACGTGGAGGACGCGCGCTCCGGGCGCCAGCTCGAGGCGCATCGCTATGGTGCGGTTCCGATCGGTCGGCGCATCGGGCTGCTCGCGGACACCGTCGTGGACTGCGACGCGCAGCTTCGCTCGGGAGACGGCTTCCTGTTCGACGAGCCCACCGCCGACGCGCTCGTCGCCGCGGTGCAGCGCGCCTTCGCGGGCTTCACGCAGCGGGCCGCCTTCCGCAACGTGCAGGTGCGCGCGCTGGCGGCCGATCACGGCTGGGAGCGCCCGGCGCGTCTCTTCGAGCGCGTGTACCGGCAGGCCGCGCCGAAGCTCGAAAGCGCGGAAGCTCAGGCGTGACGCTCGAGCCGCGGGTCCGCTACGAGTGCACGGCCGGCGTGGCACACGCCCGGCTCGATCGCGCGACCAAGCGCAACGCGTTCGATCTCCAGATGCTGCGAGAGCTTGCCGAGAGCTACACGCGCTTCGAGGACGATCCCGAAGCGCGGGTCCTGGTGGTCTCGCCCGAGGGCGATCACTTCACGGCGGGCCTGGACCTGGCCGAGGTCGGGCCCGCGGTCGCTTCCGGCGCGAGCTTGTTTCCGTCCGGCTCGGTCGATCCGCTCGGGCTCTACGGACGGATACGCACCAAGCCGGTGGTCATGGCCGTGCGCGGCTACTGCCTGACCATCGGGATCGAGCTCCTCCTGGCGTCGGACATCGCGGTCGCCGCGAGCGACTCGAAGTTCGGGCAGATCGAGATCAAGCGCGGCATCTTTCCGTTCGGCGGCGCGACGATCCGGCTGCCCGAGAGGGCCGGCTGGGGCAACGCGATGCGCTGGCTCCTGACGGGCGACACCTTCGATGCGGCCGAGGCCCGTCGGCTCGGGCTTGTGCAGGAGGTCGTCCAGCCGGGTGAGGAGCGCGCAGCAGCGCTGAGGCTCGCCGAGACGATCGCGAAGCAAGCTCCGCTCGGCGTGAAAGCGACGCTCGCGAGCGCGCGGATCGCGAGCACCGAGGGCCCGGACGCCGCCGCGACGGCGCTGCTGGATCAGGCGCGCACGCTGATGGGCACGGAGGACGCGCGCGAGGGCGTGATGAGCTTCATCGAGCGTCGCGAGGGCCGCTTCACAGGCAAGTGAGCCGCGTGGCAGGACGGGAGCGTTCGGCGGAGCGAGCCGATCGGTTCCGTCGCGCTCAGCGCGCGATCAACATCAGGTAGGCGAACGCCCCGGCCGCGGAGAGCTGAAGCGCACGGAAGCGCAGCTCGCCCTTCGTCCACTCGCTCCACGCGTGCGCGACGACGATCATCGCGAGGAAGAGCAGGAGAGCGACGATGCTCGCGGCCGTCAGCGAGAGCTGCCCCCCGACGTGGCGCGCGAGCCCAGGGCCGACGACCCAGCCGTGGAGCACGAGCAGGTGCGCCACGTAGACGACCAGGGACTCCTGCCCGACGACGCGGACCGCGGACATCGCTCGACCGGCTCGTCGGGCCGGCGCGAAGGCGCCTCTGCGCGCGTCGGCCCAGCGCTCCAGAAAGCAGAGCACCGTGAGCACGCCGGTGACGTTCCCGAGCCTGAAGAAGAAGTAGTATGGGCTCGTGCGCCAGAAGTCGTGCGGCGGGTACGGGTTCACGCCCATGCGGTTGATCACGATGGGGACGACGATCGCGACGGCCGTGATGCCGAGCAGCCAGGTCGAGAGCTTGTGCGACGGCGCGACCTCGTTTCGCGCCAGCCAGGCGACCATCACGCCCGCGTAGGTGAACCCGGCCCAGGGCACGAGCGGGAAGTACGATCCCGATCCGCCGTTCACGTACCCGGCGAGCCCGAGCGGCATGCCGTCGGTGGGCACCCGCCAGATCAGCGGCGCGAGAAACACGACACCGAGGAAGAGCACGAGCACGACGGCCATGAAGCGCTCGCGCTTCTTCAGCACGACGACGAGGAGCGAGAGCACCGCGAGGCTCACCGCGAGGTGCTGCAGCACGTCGACCTGGAGCCAGGCGCGGAGCGCGTGAGCCTGCGGGGCGACGAGGCCAGCGAGGGCCAGCGTCGGAACGTGCATCAGGTAGCCGATGCCCAGCAGCCACCCGTAGCGGCGCAGGCGCTTCATCAGCGCATCACCGCCGCGCGCGTGCGTGTCCCAGGCGCGGAACGTCGTGTATCCGAAGGCGAGGCCCGACGCGAACAGGAACATCGGCGCGGTGTAGCCGTGGACGAACGTGTGGTGCCGGAACCAGCGCTCCTCGCGGTAGACGGGGTTCAACAGCTCCGTGAACGTGTGCCCTTGCACCATCATGAAGACGGCGACGAAGCGCAGCAGATCCAGCGCGAGCCAGCGGCTCTTGCCGGCGGCTCGCGGAGCTCCTCCAGCGCCTTCGATAGGCGCCGGGATGGCGGTCCCGTCAATCATCGGCTGACGGGGCCGGGTTTTTCCACGGAACGAGGCCCCGGGCAATCGTGCAGCGCGTCAACGCCCGCACGCAAGAACGAGCCCAGCGATCGGTCAGAACCAGCCCAGGACCTCCACGCCGTACGTATCGCCCGGCCCGACCATGGGGGCTGGGATCATGGCGACGGGGGCTCGTAGCTCGGGCCGCGCGCCACCCTGGTAGTGGAGCAGCCAGGGCAGGACGTAGCCGGAGACGAAGCCGACCACCGCCCCCGTGAGGACGTCGCTCAGGTATTCGAAGTCGCTCATGACGCGAAGGAGGCCAGCGACCGAGGCGACGGTGATCGCGCCCACGCACGCCGTCGCGTCCGCTGCTTCGTCATCGAAGATCGGCATGACCGTGTGGTGCAAGCACGTGAGGCCGGCGCCGGTGAACGCGTTGACCGCCGTGTTCGAGAAGAAGCTCTGCGTCGGCTGTCGCGTGTCGCAGTGCGGCGAGAGGTCGCCCTCCCGGCACGCCGTGACGACAGGACGCTCTCGTCGAACGAGGAGCGAAGTGACGCGCCAGACGATGAGAGACACGACGTAGGCCTCGAGGCTGATGAGCCCCATCTGGAGGGTCGTGTCCCAGCTCCCGTCGACGAGGCCCGTCACGAGCAGCGCGTCGATGACGAACGGAAACGCGGTCGAGACCCACATGAGCACGTCGCCCGCGACGCGGGCCGACTCGCGTTGCTGGTAGAGCTGGAGGCGAAGGCCGTTGCGCGCCGCGGAGTCGAAGGGGTTCCCGCCCGCCCAATTCGGGCTCGTGGTCGCCGTCGGAAGTGCCTCGGCGGCCACGAGCAAGAGACCGAGCCCGAGCGTGAGAACGGCCTCGTCGAACGAGTAGCGCGGCCACTCCTCGTGCCAGACGATGCGGTGCTCGACCGCCTGCTCGAGCTCACCTTGCGCGGAGAGGCTCGGCTCGCCGATCGCGGTCCCGAGGCTCGCCACGACGTCTTCTCCCTGGGCGTCTCCCTGCGCTTCGGTCGCGTCGGCCGCCCCCGTGGGTTCGACGCCCGTCGCGTCGACCGTTCCCGGTACGAGGTCGACCGTGGGATCGGTCGGTACGCGCCCGATCGCAGGATCGGTGGGCACGCGGACGACGGGGCGATCCGCGGGCACGTGGACGAGCGCAGGATCGGGCCAGTTGGGGACACTCTCGACGGTACCCGCGGGCGTCGGTTGCGCGTCGGCCACGGCGGTGCCGGTCAGGCACACCAACGCGAGCGAGGCGAGAACGATCGACGGCCGCATCGGAGAGCGGTGTTGTAGGTCGCAGCTTCCGTCGGCACAAGCACGCACCGGCCCATGGGCTACTCTCCAGCGTGCGCCCGCGCTCGAGCTCACTCCCCGGCGTCGACGAGCTCACGCGCACCGTGCGCGATGCCCGGCATCGCAAGGTGGCCCGCTCGCTCTCGAACGTGGATCTCGTCCTCTCGTCGGAGGAGCCGCCTCTCGAGGGGCGTGACCTGATCGAGCACGGACGAGGTCGGCTCTTCATCGACTTCTACGGGGATCAGGGGATTCGAACG
This sequence comes from Polyangiales bacterium, assembly GCA_038252025.1. Classification (GTDB taxonomy): domain Bacteria; phylum Myxococcota_A; class Polyangia; order Polyangiales; family Sandaracinaceae; genus JBBSAT01. Next base: position 5,297 of record JBBSAT010000046.1, read on the forward strand.
GCCCTCGATCGCTACGGCCTCTTCGCGTCGCTCGGTCGACGGGGCTTCACCGACATCGAGATCGAGATCCATGCGATCGACGAGCGGCACACGCTCGTGCTGACCGGTCGCACGTCACCTACCGAGCCGTCCGTGCGCCTGGTGGAGCTCGTCGTGCGTCGCGATCGAATGATCCCGCGCTTTCCGGAAGGCGCGGGGATCCTGCGCCCGAGCTTCGAGGTGCTGACGATCGACTGGCTGATGCTGTCGAACCCGCGCGCGCGCTTCACGCCCGAGCGCCCACGCCTGCCAGGACAGGAGCACCCGGGCCTCGCGATCGGCTGGCGCGTGTTCGCGCTGCTCTGCCGCGTCGTCGAGCGTCTGAAGCTCGACGCGCTCGTGACCGTCGCCGAGTACCTCCACAACGCGGAGCTCTACGCGCGAGAGCTCCCGTTCCTCGATCCGCTGCACGCGGGGCGGCTCGACGCGATCCTCGACGCGCTCCGCGTGCGCGAGAAGCTCTCGGTCGGCCAGGCGAGCTGGGCGATGGAGTGGGGGCTCGTCCGGGAAGACACAGGCCAGGTGATGCACTGGCGCGGCGAGGCGCAGGTGAGCATCGACGAGCCCAGCCTCGCGGCCTGGGTCGAGTCACCTGCCTACATCGATGCGGCCGCGCAGGCGCGCAGAACGAAAGTGAGCCTCGATCGCGCAGGGTTCGACGCGCGCTGGGAGCAGGAGCGCGCTTCGATCGAAGGAGACGCCTCTCCCCGCACGTGATGCCGTCGCGCCGTCGCGCGCGTGCTGGCATCATCGGGCGATGCGTTCGCCACTGGCCTTCGGAATTCTTCTCGTCGCGCTCGTCCCTCTCTCTGCCGCGGCCCAGCCCGACACGCGCGGGCCGTACACGCCCGACACGTGGGACGCGGGGCTGGTCGCGGCCGACCTGACCCACGTGCGCACCCAGGTCGTCTTCCCGACGGACGCGCCCGCGCCCGGGCCCATCGTGCTGATCATGCACGGCAACGCGCGGAACGGGAGCTACCACATGGAGCTCGCGCGAACGTTCGCGTCGCGGGGCCTCGTCGCGGTCGTGCCCGACATGCCGTGCGGCATCGCCGGTTGCGATCACGTCGCGAACGCTCGGCAGGTCCTCGCCCTCCTGGACTGGGCGGCCGCGCAAGGTGCGACGAGCGGCTCGCGGATCGAGGGAAGGGTCGACCCCGAGCGACGCGCCCTCGTCGGGCACAGCTGGGGTGGGCTCGGGACGTTCCTCGCCGCGAGCACGAGCGCCGACATCGACGCGTGGGTCGGGCTCGATCCCGAGGAGGATCTCGGCGCGGCGCTCCGTGCGGCGCCCACCGTCATGGCGCCCGGGGCCGAGCTGATGGCGGCCGTCGACGGCGTCTGCAACGGCGACTGGCGCTCCGATGTGTTCTCGGCGACGACCGGGCGGCCGCACATGCGCGTCACCGTCGCGACCAGCGGCCACTGCGATCCGGAAGAGCCTACCGACGGCATCTGCGACATCGCTTGCACCGCCGGCTCGCGATCGACGACGCCGATCTTCCGGCGCTATGCGGTCGCGTTCGTGATGTGTGCGCTCGGGATGGACGCGAGCATGCAGGACTGGATCGGCGGCGCGAGCTTCGAGGCCGATCGCGCGAGCGGTGTGCTGACGAACGTGATGAGCGAAGGGCTCGACGCGTTCGACTGCGGTGGCGCGGTCGTGCCGGGAACCGACGCCGGGATCGCCGTCGACGCAGCGACGGCCGCCGACGCGGACGCGGGCATCGAGACCGACGCGGGAGCGCCTGACCGCGATGCCGGCGCCGGCTTCGACGCGTCCGCCGCGCGCGATGCGAGCGCAGCGGATGCGTCCGGTGGGCCACCGCCCGAGACCGGCGGTTGTGCATGCCGAGCCGCGCCGGGGCGACCGCTCGGAGGTCTCGGTCTCTCGGTCTTCGCGCTCGGCCTGTGGCTCGCACGAAGATGGGCAGCGACGGCGTCATGAGCCGTGCGTGACGACTACTGCTTGTCGAGACGACCGACGAGCGAGAGCGTGAACGACGCGCCCATGTACTTGAAGTGCGGGCGCACCTTCAGGCTGCATCGGTACCAGCCCGGCTGACCGGCGACGTCCTCGACGATCACCTGCGCCTGGCGGAGCGGTCGGCGCGAGCGCACCGACGGCTCGGGGTTCTCCATGTCGACGACGTACTGCGAGATCCACTTGTTCAGCTCGCGCTCGAGGTCGGCGCGCTCCTTCCACGTTCCGATCTGCTCGCGCTGCAGCACCTTGAGGTAGTGCGCGAGGCGCGTGACGACGAACATGTACGGCAGCTGCGTACCGAGGCGGTAGTTCGTCTCCGCCTGCTTGCCGTCGGCCGAGATGCCGAACGTCTTCGCGCGCTGACAGGAGTTCGCCGAGAAGAACGCGGCGTTGTCCGAGCCCTTCCGGTAGACGAGCCCGATGAAGCCCTGCTCCGCGAGCTCGAACTCGCGCCGCTCCGTGAGCGCGACCTCCGTCGGGATCTTGGTCTGGACCTCGCCCATCGCGTCGAACTGATGGAGCGGCAGGCTCTCGACGGCGCCGCCGGCCTGCGGGCCGACGATGTTCGCGCACCAGCGGTACTTCGCGAAGCTGTCGGCGATGCGCGCCGCGAGCGCGAACGTGGTCGTGCCCCAGAGGTAGTCGCCGTGCTCCTGGCTCTCCTCTTCGTAGTGGAACGCGCGGACCGGCGAGGTCGTCGGGCCGTAAGGCAGACGCAGGAGCATGCGCGGGCCCGTGAGCCCGACGTAGCGAGCGTCCTCCTGCTCGCGGAAGCTTCGCCAGCGCGCGTACTGCGGCCCCTCGAAGAGCGACTCGAGATCCTTGAGCTTCTGGAGCTCGGGCCACGCGTCGACGCCGAAGAAGCGAGGGCTCGACGCCGCGAGGAAGGGCGCGTGCGACATCGCTGCGACGGCCGCGCACGACGAGAGCAGCGCCATGTCGGCCGGGCCCGAGTCGAGCTCGAACGAGCTGACCATCAAGCCGTAGGGCTGACCGCCGAAGGTGCCGTACTCGTTCGAGTAGGCGATGCGATAGAGGCCACACTTGGCGAGCTCGGGGCTGTCCTCGAAGTCGGTGGCGAGCTCTTCCTTCTTCACCGAGAGGACCTCGATGCGGACGTTCTCGCGGAAGTCCGTACGATCCACCAGGTGCTTCAGGCCGCGCCAGCTCGACTCCAGCTTCTGGAATTCCGGGTGGTGCAGGATCGCGTCGAGCTGGGCGGAGAGCTTGCGATCGATCTCCGCGATCATCGCGTCGACGAGCGCCTTGTCGGCCTTCTCGCCCTTGCGCGACGGCGCGAGCATCTCGGTGACGAGGGCCTGGATCCCGCTCTTCGCGGTGTCGTAGCCATCGTCGCCAGGGCGCATGCGGGTCTCGGCGAGGACTTCGTCGAGGAGGGAGCGCTCGTGGGCGGCGGGTGCAGCGGCGAGCGGGCTCTGGATTGGGTTCGTCATCACGGTTCTCCAGTCGTCTGTTGATCGTGCGGGTTCATTCGCCTGGCGTCGGCGACAGGCCGAGCTCGGCTTCGAGAGCGGTGCGCGCGTCGTCGCTCTCGAGGAGCGCTGCGAGCTTCTTGCGGAAGGAGGGGACGTTCCCGAGCGGGCCCTTGAGCGCCGTCAGCTGTTCGCGGAGCGCGAGCAGCTTTCGCAGCTCCGGAACGGCGCGGACGACGCTCTCGGGCTCGAAGTCGCGCATCGTGCGGAGGTCGAGGTGCACCGAGAGCTCGCTGCCGGCCTCGTTCGTGAGGCGGTCGGGCACCGAGAGGTCGACGGCGACCTGATGCTCGCGGAGCACGTCGTCGAAGCTGTCCTTGTCGACGTTGACCGGCTTGCGGTCCTCGATCGCGCGGGAGTCGTCGCGCCCCGTGAAGTCGCCGAGGGCGAGGATCTTCAGCGGCAGCTCGACCTGCTCGGTCGCGTCGCCGGTGGCCGGCTTGTAGGTGATGTTCACGCGCTCTTTCGGCGCGACCGACTGTTCTTTGAGGCTCATCGAAGGCTCCATTCACCGGTCGACCGCCACACCACCTCGGTGCGCGTCGCCGGCTTGCGAGGGGTCATCGGGCGGTCTTCGCGACCGTTGCGTGGACGGGGTTGGCGAAGCTCAGGGCCGCGGTCGGATCGACCACCGCGAGACGCCCGAAGAGCGTCTTGGCGAGGGCTTCCTGGCCAGGTCGGGCGCGGACGAAGCGGAGGTGGGCGGCCAGGGCGCTCGCGGCGAGCTCTGGCTCCCAGGCGTCGACGCGCCCGTCGTCGAGCTCGCGAAGCAGCGCGGCGTGGAGCTCCTCGGCGAGCGGGAGCGCGCGCGCTTCTTCTGCGATGGCGGCGAGCCCGAGCGTCGCCTCGAAGCGGGCGCGCCCCGAGGGGGCCTCGCTCCGCGCGCGGCTCGCGAGGCCGAGCGCTTCCGTGAAGCGGCCGTCCCGCGCGAGCTCTCGGGCGGCTCGCAGAGGGGAGGCGCTCTCGGCGTCTTCTTGGGCCAGGTCCGGGGCACGGACGAGCCCGTCGAGCAGCTCGCGCGTCGCGGGCCCGGCGAGCGGCGTCCCGTCGCTGAACTCGAGCGACGCGAGCGTCGGAAGCCGCGCATGGAGGCCGAGCAGCTCGTGACGATGGACGCGCCTCGCTTCGGCCGCTGCCTCTCCGGCGCGCTCGAGCGCGCGCGAGAGATGAAGGTGCAGATCGAGCGCGAGCCGGTTCCGTTCGATCGCGCCGAGGACCTCGCGCACGACGGACTCGGGCGGAGCGTCGGCCGAGAGCCGCTCGATCGCGTCGAGCGCGAGCTTCGGAGGCGGCGGCAAGGCGGTCCTCGCGCCGCGGGCGGTCGGCGGCGGCGAGCTGATCGGCAGATACAGAGAGACCAGCCAGACGCGGAGCGCGTCGGCGTCGAGAGGGGAGGGCGCGCGCATCTGGGCCGCGGTGTCGAGCAGCGCGGCGGCGTGCTTGCGGAGCTGCGTCGGGATCGACTCCGCGCGTGGGGCGATGGGCTCGATCGGCGCGGCCGGCGCCAGCGGTGGTGGAGGTGCGGCGAAGTCGGCGGCTGGGGCCTCGACCGCGACTGGCGGCGGTGGCGGCGTCTCGCTCGGTAGGCTCTCCTTCGCGCGCCGCGCGCGCTCCGACAGGCCGCGGAACGAGGGCGCCTCACCGCCGAGCGTCTCGCTGGCGCACGCATCGAGGGCAGAGATGGAGCTCAGGAGCGCATCGAGCACCGCACGCTCGCGCTCGGCCGGTCGGCTGTCCCAGACGCTCTCGCCGCGAGTCACCAGGAACGCCAGCGCGTTCGCGCGAGCTCGCGCTCGCGTGGGCGTGGTGTCTGGCGCGCGGAGCAGCGCCAGGACGAGATCGATCCCGGTGCCGAGACCGCTCGCGCCTTCACGATGCCCGAGCGCGACCGCCAGGCTCGTTGCGACCACGAGGTCCTTTCCGACCTCGCGCAAGAACACGTCGCTCGACGCGACGACGGCGGCCCAGTCCGGAGGGCCTGCCGCCGGCGAGTCGAGCTTCGCCGTCTCGGCCCGAACGGCCTCGTACGCGGGGTGGAAGCGAGGCTCCGCCGCGGGCGATGCGACGGCGCCGAGCCATGCGGAGAGGCGCGGGCTCATGGCGAGCACTCCGTCGCTTCGCGCGCGATGCGTCTCGGTGCCGCGACACCGGCCGCTCTCAGCGGAGCCAGCGGGCGCGCTCGTCGATCGTTTCCGAAGAACGGGCTCTCTGCGCGGACCGAGCGCACGTCCACGACGACGTCCACGTCGTGCCCCGGAAGGTGCCATCGCAGCGTGTGCGTTCGTTCGCCGGGAGCGGACTCGATCTCGGTCGCGGCCTCGACGAGCCGGAACAGGCCCCACTCCCCGCTCTCGCGCAAGCGCTCCTGCATTCCGCGCGCGTTCAGGACCTCGAGGCTCGCTCCGGCCGCTGGAGAGTCGCCCGGCCAGACCACGCGGGACCAGGTCTCGGGGCCGTTTCGGTAGTCGATCGCGGCGCCGCCCACCGAGAAGCGTACCGAGGCCGCGCCGAGCGTCGGGTGGATCCGCAGGTCGAGCTCGACCCGAGGCTCAGTCTGCCCGGGGGCGAAGAACGCGCTTGTGATGGTGGACGAGCGCTGCAGGAAGAGCGGGAGCGCCGCGCCATAGGACGACCGTCCCCCGTGCGCGAGGCGGCGCTCGATCGCGAAGCGGGAGCCGCTCCGCGGCGCGATGGCGCTGAGCGACGCGTCGTAGAACGACCAGATCGTTCCCGCGCCCGGGCGATAGAAAGCCGCGAAGTCGGCGAGCGCAGCGTCGTGGCCTTCCTCGGAGAAGGGATAGTGCCCGGCGAGCGAAGCCGTGAACGGCGAGGTGACCGAAGCGCAGAAGCTCGCTGCGACTGCGCTGGCCATCGCCTCGGACGAGGTCCGGCTCGCGGCCTCGACGGGGGGACGCAGCACGGTCTCGAAGAACGCGCGGCCTCCGAGCGGCTGATCCGCCACGAGCCCGTCGACGCGCCGGCGGGCCGCGGCCACGCGCGTCTCCAGCGTGCTCCCTGTGGACGGATCGTCCTGGTAGCTCGCGAGCGCATCGCGGAGCAGCGTCAGCTCCTCGCGATACACGTCCATGGCCAGCGGAGCATCTTCCGGCGCATCGTCGGCGCGGACCGCGAACGCGGTGTAGGTCGCGAGCGCTCTTCGCACGAGGTCCGCCGAAGCCGGGCTCCGATCGGGAGCCGCGGTGGCCGTGCTCGTCGATTCGTTGCCCGTGACGTGCGTGCGGATCGTGTCGATGAGCTCACGCGCTCCGATCGCGATGGGGCCCAGGGGCGCGGCGTCGTCGACGAGCGTGGCGTTGCCGTCCACGGCGACCAGCAGCCGGCCGATCGGCGGCGGCGTTCCGCGCGTGAGATCTTCGAGGAGCGCGAGCGCCTCGCCCGGGTCGTGCGCCGGTGCGACCCGCACGCTCGCGAGAAAAGCCCGCCACTCGTCGACGTACGCCGCGAAGTACGCGGCGCGGAGCTCGTCGCGCGCGCTCCTTCGGCGTTCGACCGCGTCCCCCGAGCGGGCGGCCTCGGTGCCCAGGAGCCACGCGTCGGCGGTCCGGTCGCGGACCACGCCGTCGATCCGTGCTCGAACGATCTCTTCCCAGCCGCGGCGCGTGAACGCGCCTCGCACGTGCGAGGAAGCGACCAGCGCGCGGCCCGTCGTGCCGACGACGCGGCCGAGCGTGAGGTCGAGGCCGCGACCTTCCGCTGCGGCGACGAGATCCTCGAGCGCGACACGCCCCGACGGCATCCGCGAGAGACCGAGCCGACCGAGCCGCACGGCGCGCTCGTCGCGAGCGATCCGCTGCGCGTCGTCCGCTCGGTGGAGCGCGACGAAGAGGCTGGCGTGCGTCACACACCCCGCCTCGGGGGCCCTCACGCGCGCGCACCAGGCCTCGGCGAGGGCACGTGCGACGCGCGCGCCGCCGCCGGCATCGAGCGCGGGCTCGCTCGCGAGCCGGGGCCCCGTGAAGCGGAGCTGTCTCTCGAGGAGATCGAGCGCGCGCGCGTGCTCCGCCGCCGACGGCTCGCGGTCGAGCTCGCCTTCGAAGGTGGCTCCCCAGGTGGAGAGCTCGGCGGCTTCCTCGCGGAGCAGGGGCGCGAGCACCTCGTCGCGGAACGCCGCCGCATAGCGCTCCGCTGCGTGCCCGGTGAGCCGGGGCCCGGGGAAGAGACCGAGCCGCATGGAGAGCGGCGCGCCCTCGTGGTCGTAGCCGCGGAGCAGCTGGACGCGCGCTCTGAGGGCCTCCAGCTCGGCGGGCGCGAGCGGCTGTGCTCCGTTCGAGCTCGGCGCGGTCGACACCAACTCGTTCGTCGAGTCGACGAGGAGCCGGTTCTGACGCCACGAGAACGCGGAGCCGACCGCCAGGATCGCAGCGAAGGCTGCGAGCATCACGCCGGCGCTTCCTTCGATCAGCGTCCGCTGCCGGTGCGCGCGCGTCGTCGGCGCGGCGAGACGCGCGTCCGCGAAGACGATCTTCGAGAGGAGATCGAGCACGAAGTAGCTCTTGGTCTCGAGGGCGGGCTCGCCGAGCGGGCGCGCTTCCGCGATCGGCGTCCTCGCTGCGCGCGCGACGAGACGATCGATCGGCGCCGACTCCTGGGTCGCGCTCGTGAAGTAGATGCCTCGGAGGATCGGCGTCTCGTCGTAGACGTTCGGCGCGAAGAGCTCGCCCAGCATTCCGAGGAGCGGCTCTCGCAGAAGCCCGAAGTGCGCCGGAAGCTCCATGACGAGCGCGCGCGCCTCCGGTCTACGCTCTTCCGAGACGCGCGGGAGCACGCGCGCGCGGAGAGACATGCCGAGCTGGTCGAGCCGGGCTTCCACGTCGCCTGGCTCGTGCGCGCGAAGCGGTAGCGTGGCCCCCCATGGAGCGCTTCTTTCGCTCCGCGAGATCGCCGAGAAGGTCTCGGTGAAGCCAGGCAAGCGATCGCACTTGGTCACGATCACGTACACCGGCAGCGCGAGGCCGATGCCCGAGAGGAGCTCGTCGAGCCGTGCGCGAAGTCGCCGGCTCGTCACCGCGCGCTGCGCGTCGGTCGCGTCGAGCAGCTCCTCGAGGCTCAACGTGAGGAGAACCCCGTCGAGAGCACGGGCACGACGGTGGCGCGTGAGGAGCTCGATGAGCGCCGTCCAGACCGCGCCTTCGCTCTCGACGGCCCAGGACCCCGCCGTGTCGACCAGGACGGCCTGGTTGGTCATGCAGAGCTCCACGCGCCGCGCGCCGGCCATGCGCGGGCGCCCTCGACCCTCTGGGGACGAGGGCGCCGAGCGTCCCAGGCCGACGTTCGGAAAGGGCAGCCCGGAGGTCCGGAGGAGCGTGCTCTTTCCCGCGCCGGGCGGGCCGACGACGGCGTACCAGGGCAGCGCGTGAAGCGCGCGACGACCTCCGCCGTGCAGGCGCGAGCGCTTCAGCGCTGCGATCGCGGACTCGAAGTCGCGGCGCAGATCCTCGATCTCGGCGGCGCGATCGGCGCGGAGCGGATCCGCTTCGCCCGGTCGATCGAGCGCGCGCTCGAGCTTCTTCGCCTTTCTCCGGACGAGCAGCCAGCGGACCGCCAGGCCCGCGCCGATCGACGCGAGAAGGACGAGGTCGATCAGCAGCGGCACCCAGATCGGGAGGTCTATTAGGACGAGCCCCCAGGGCAGCGCGAGGAGGACGAGCGCGAGGATGGCGAGGAGGATGGGCATCACGCCTCCTCATCGGCGCGGGTCGGCCGGCGTTGCGTGCGCTCAGGTCCTGAGGGCGGTCGCTACCCGGAAGAGCAGATCGAGCTCGAACGCGAGCCAGAGGCCAGCCCCGAGCAGCACGCTCACGGCGCCGCATGCGAGGACCACGCGGCCCTCGAAGCGCTGCGCGATCGAGGTCCGCGGGCGGCGTGCGTCGGGGGCGAGAGGCGTCTCCGAGGCGGCTCCGGCGCGGAGAAGATCGAGGTGCACGCACTCGAGGAGCTCGAGGCGTGCCATCTCCTCCTCGGTCTTGAACCGTCCTCGAAACCCGAGCGCGAGCGCCAGGTAGTAGACGAGCATCACGTGCGCGCGCGCCGGATCGCGGCGGAGCTCTTCGAGACGCGCGTAGAAGCCGGCGCCCGCCGTGTTCTCGCGGAACAGCGTCATCTGGAGGAGGGACCCGAGCCAGGCCTCTCTCATGGTGGGGCGCGCGAGCATCGCCTCGTCGGCGAGCGCGACGAGCGCGTACGTCGCGTCGTCGAGATCCGACGCCGAGACGCCGGCTTTCTGTCCGTCGGCTCGGAGCGCGCGCACCTTCTCGAGGAGGAGCGCGCGCGCCGCCTCCGGCTGCATCTCTGCGTCGCGAAGCACGCGGATCGCGCCGATCACCGGCTCGATCAAGGGAAGAAGTCGCTCGACGTTTCGATCCATGGGGCTCTCCTCGGGCTCTCAGCTCGCAAGCGACGGCGCGCTTCGATCGGTGGTGCGCTCGCCGCGCACGATGCCGACGAGTGACACGCGGGTGCTCGATGGATCGAACGGGCGCGCGGGAAGGTAGACGGCGATCCCGCGCTCGCCGAGCGCAGCGCGGAAGAAGCGATCGTTCTTCTCGACCTCGAAGTAGAGCTCGCCGGCGCGCGTGGGGACCTCGGGGGGCGGTCGGTGCACGATCTGGAGCGGGGCGCCGGGCGTCGCCGAAGCGAGCACCGACGCGATCTCGCCGTACGACGCCACTTTGGCCAGCCCGCTCAGCGACGCGAGCACCTCGGCCTCCGGGAGCGAGGAACGCACCGCGACGATGAAGCGCTCACAGCGCGCGATCTCGTCGTCGACCGCCCCGAAGTGGAGCCCGTCCGCCCTTGCCTCGAGCTGGACCACCCGGCTGCGCTCCCGATCCGTCGCGGCGATGAGCCGGGCCGCTCGATCGAAGAGCGGGAGCAGGGTGCCCCCGAGATCCATCGGATCCAGCTCGGGGAGGTCGAGCTCGGCGTTCACGGCGAACGCGGAGAGTCCGCCGATCAGCTCGAGGAGCCGCTCGTGGAGCGCCTCGGGGCGCACGTCTCCTCGCTGCAGCAGGTGTCGCAGGACGGGCAGGTGCGTCGAGAGCGTCTGCAAGAGGAGGAAGCGCGTCACACCGCTGGCGTCGACCTCGATGGTCTCGGCGTCGCGCTCGCGTCGCAAGGCCAGGAGCGCATCGCGTCTCGCAGCCGTGCGCGTCACGAGCGCCGAGAGCTGCCCGACGAGAGCATCCGACGCCGAGATCCGCAACAGCGGCGGGACCGACTCTTCGACGAGCGAGATCTCTCCGCGCGCCTCACGCCGCACGGAACAGAGCAAGAGCGTCTCGACGTCGTCGCGTGCTTCCTGACCGAACACGATCCGCACGTCGGGGAGGCCGAGCTCCAGCGTCACGGGCTCCGCGGGCTCTTCCGTGTGAACGTCGAGCGCGCGCCGCTCGATGCGCCTCAGGCGCGCGTCGGGCAGACCGATCTCGGGCCTTCCTTCGCGCCTCCGCGCGATCGCGACGAACACGTCGACCTTCGTTCGATCAGGCCCGAGCCCAGCGACGGACCGATCGGGGATCGCGTCGACGCCCGAGAGGTCGACGTAGGTTCCGTCCGGGAAGACGGCCTCGAGCCGCTCGACGCGGATCGTGCCCTCTTGCAGAGCGCGCCGGTCCAGCCTCAGCTCGCGCAGGCCCCAGGCGGGCCCGCGTGTGATCGATGCGATGCGTCGGTCGAGCGAGCGCTCGTGGAAGCGGTCGGACTCCTGGAAGTGCTGCGGCGAGAGGGGCAGTCCATCGATCCAGAGCATGCACGGCGGTGTTCCCATGACTCAGTCCTCTCCTGACGAAGCGCGCTCGATGCGGTACTCGTCCACGCGCAGCCGGACGTGCGAGGTCGCGCCGCACGGAAGGTCCGCCAGGTCGATGATCGTTCGCCACGTATGGCCCGCGGGCTGGCGGACGATCGCCATCGCGACCAGCGCGCGCGCGTCATGGCTCGGCACGAGCGCACCGCTCGCCTCACCCGGGTACAGCGTGATCGAGTCGACACCGAGGAGCGCGTCCCCGAGGGCCTCGGCGTCCGACTGCCAGACCGTCTCGAACGGGAGCGTCGCGAAGGCGCTCGCGTCCCGAACGCGATAGAGACGAACCTCGGTCGGGAGCGCATGCCCCTCGGCGTCGGGGTTGAGCAGCGGGCCGGCCTCGACCGCTACCTCGATGGTCGCGGGTGTCTCGCACGCCAGCGTGGCGGCCGGCGCCGCGCCGCAGCCCGAGAGACCGAGCGTCAGCGCCGTCACGAGCGTCCTGCCGTTCATGCCGTCCTCCGTTCGCTGAGGACGTCGGAGACGTGGCCGAGGAGCCGATCGTCGGACCAGCTGCGGCCCTCGCGCATCTCGGCGACCGCGGCCTCGAGCTCCGTGCACGAGGTGAAGCGCGGCGCGGCGAGGTCGCCGTCCACGAAGAAGCGCTCGCGCGCTCGCGCCGGAGCTCCGTGGAAGATCCGGCCGAGTCGCGACAGGAGCCGCACGCGCGCGTTGCCGTCGAGGTCTCGGACAGCCGAGGTCGCGGCGAGCGCGCGAGAGAAGTCGTCGCCTTCCCGGGCGCGCGACGTGATCGGATCAGCCAGCGCGAGGATCGCCCCGAAGCGCTCTCCCCCGGTGACGGTGCTCGCCGCGCGCGCGTGCCAGCCGAGCATGTTCTCGGCCGTGTCGCCGACGCCGAGGTAGTGACCGAGCGCGAGCGCACCGGCGTCGTCGTGGCCGAGCCGCGAGAGCACCTGGTCGAGCTCGGGGTGAGAGAGCGCGACGTGCCGCGCCGTGGCGATCATCCGGGACGGGTCGCGATCGCTCGCGTCGAACGCCACGCGGTGGTCGTGCTCGTACTGCGCGCGGAAGTCGGCGCGAAGCTCGCGGTTCCGGAGCGCTCGCGTCGTCACGAGCTCGCCCAGCGCGCTCGGAGGGAGGCCCGTCGCCTCGGTGAAGCCAGGGCCGAGCAGCGCGCCCAGCGCGTCGAGGTCGCCGTCTCGAGCGAGGCTTCCGGCGCGCTCGGCGTCCTGCCGCGAGAGCCTCAGGGTCGCGCGGCTCGTCTCGGGCGCCGCCCCGTCGACGAGGAGATGATAGTAGGCGACGGCCGCGTCGCCGCGAGCGCGCATGGCGTCGACCTCGGCGTGGGTCGTACCGAGCTGGCGCAGCGTCGCGTCGTCGAGTTGTGCCATCCGCGCGAGGTGCTCGCGCATGGTGAGCTGTGCCATGCCGAAGGACGCACGGTGTTCCGGACCGGCCGTCGTGCACAGCATCGAGAAGGACGCGCCGCTGCCCGACTCGGTGCGCCGGTTCGCCTCGACGAACACGGCGAACGCCGACTCGTCGGCCGGGGACAGCGCCGGCGTGCCCTCCGGGGGCGACGCCTGCACCGGGATCGAGGTCGCCGTCGGCCCTCGCGCGGAGGTCTCGTACACCTTGCGGAAGCTCGCTTCCGGCGCCTTGCGGGCGACCTCGAGCTCTTCGCTCACCGCGTTGGCGCAAGAGGCCCGCGTCGTTCCTTGGATGTTCATCGCTCTCTCTCTCCGCTCTCGCGACCTCTATCGGAGCGACCCCGGATGCGTTGCGTCAGGGCTCGTCGAAGAGCGAGGCCCGGTCGCCGACGAGCCGGACGCCGTCGATCACGAGGCGCCGGTCTCGGTCGACCTCCCGCACGGCGCGAGGCGGGATCTCCGGATGGTCGCGCGCGACCTCGCGCTCGGTCGCGTGCTCGTGCACGACGAGCGCGTCGCGCGAGCCCTCGAGCGTGGCCGTCACCGTCCGCGCCCGATCCCATCGCCCGTCGAGCGCGAGCACCGAGTCTCGGTGGATCGGCAGCAGCGTCGCGCCGTCGCCCAGCTGTGCCGCGCTCAGCGTCGCGTCGCGCTCGATGTAGACCCATGCCGAGCGCTCGATCGACCGCTCCGACTCGGAGCTCTCGACCACGACTACGCGCGTTCGATCGACGCGAAAACAACGCAGAGTCACGCGGATCGCAGGTCCGACGTGCACGCCGACGGCCTGGGCTTCCAGCCCGAGCGCGGTCTGCCTCGCGCGGACGAGCGCGCCTTCGACGCGCGAGGGGTCGAGGGTCCGAGTCGCGGTCCAGGCGAGCCACTCACCGCCTTCGAGCCGCTCGGACGCGACGACCGATGCCGACCCCTCCGGGCTCGACGCGTCGCTCACCGCTGGCGCCGCTGCGAGGAGGCTCGTCCACGCGCTCGCGTCGGGCTCTTCGTTCTCGGCCAGCGGCGCGTAGAACAACGTCGTCGGCAAGAGCGGGATCCCCGCGCACCCGCCCACCCAGGTCGCGAGGAACGCGAAGACCAGCATGGCCAGGCGAGGCACGGGTCACGGCCTCTCGTTCACGCGCGCGGCGTACGCTGCGCCGAAGCGTGCCCGGTGAACCTCGTCGAGGTGGGATCGCCCGTCGTCACCCAGGCCGTGTACCGCGCGCAGCGCGGCCAGCACCACCGCGTCGCGAAACGGCCTCGGCCACCACGACGGCGTCCGCGTTCGAGCGCCGACCACCTCGGGGTCCGTCGCCGCGACCAGCGCCTGTGCGCCCTTCCGAGCGGCATCGCGGAGGCCCGCCGCGTGAGCGACGAGCGCGCGCAACGCTCGATCGAGCTCCTCGGCTCGCGCCTTCGGCGGGACGCGCTCGTCGAGGATCCAGGCCAGGACGTCGCTCGCCGTTCGCGGCAGGGTCCGCTGGCGCGTGGGCTCGAGCTCCAGCTCGGCAGAGACAGCCGCGCGCTCTCGCTCGAGCTCCGCCAGGCCGTCGGCGAGGACCGGCAACACCGCCTCCATCCGTGCGTACGCCGCGCTCGTCGCCGTCTCGGTGACCGACGCGAGCGTGATGCCGAGCTCGTCTGCGAGCTCCTGAACCGCGGGCTCTTGGGCGAGCATCGGGTGCTCTCCGAGGACCTGGGGAAAGACCTGGCGCCGGACGGAGACCGGAAGCGAGCGCAGCTGCTCGACGGCAGCCGCCGCGTACGCCGCGCGTGCCGGCTCGAGCGCTGCGTTCAGCGCACGGAGGTGGTGCAGCTGCGCGACCGCGGGCGAGCCCATCGTCGTCACGCCCTCCTCGAGCCCGGAGCGCTCGGTGATGGGCTCGTCGAAGAGGTGGAGCGTGTCCATCGTCAGCTCCACCGCAGGGCGATCGCGCCGTCGTCCGCCAGGTCGACGTCGACCTTCAGAGCGCCACGTCCATCGCTCCGCGCCGCGAGGAGCTCGGCCGCGAGCGGGGCCAGCACGTGGCGCTCGAGCATCGCGCGCAGATGCCGCACGCCCGCTTCCGACTCGCTGCACCGAAGGACCAGAAGGTCGGACACACGCTCCGAGAAGCGCAGCCTCGTGCCGTGCGCGCGCCCGATTCGCGTCTGTACCCGCTCGAGCTCGCCGGTCGCGATCGCACGCAGGATGCCCTCTCCGATCGGCAGGTACGGCACGACCGTCATGCGCGCGAGGAGTGCGGGTGCGAAGTGCTTCGAGAGCGTCGGCCGGATCTCGTCCTCGAGCGCCGCCAGCGAGGTCACGCCGGATGCAGCGAGCTTCGCGATGCGGTCGGAGGCGAGGTTAGACGTGAGCAAGATGACCGTGTTCTTGAAGTCGATCACACGCCCTTCGCCGTCCGCGAGCGTTCCGCGATCGAAGAGCTGGTAGAAGACGTTCATCACCTCGACGTCGGCCTTCTCACACTCGTCGAGCAACACGACCGAGTGCGGACGCTGGCGCACCGCTTCCGTGAGCTTGCCGCCCTCTCCGTAGCCGACGTAGCCCGGGGGCGATCCGACGAGGCGGGAGACCGTGTGCTTCTCCTGGTACTCCGAGAGGTTGATGGTCGTGACGGCGCGCGCGCCGCCGAAGAGGAGGTCCGAGAGCGCGTGTGCGGTCTCGGTCTTCCCGACGCCGCTCGGGCCCACGAGCAAGAAGACGCCGAGCGGTGCTTCCTCTCGCCGCATCCCCGAGTGCGCCACGCGGAGCCCCTCCGCGATGCGTCGAGACGCCTGCGGCTGTCCGAGCACGCGGCGATCGAGCTCGCTCTCGAGACGGAGCAGCGTGTCCGTCTGATCCCGGCGGAGCGATCCCACGGGGATGCCCGTCCAGCCCTCGATCGTCGCGGCGATGGCCGCCGCGTCCACCTCCGCGGACACGAGCGGAGAATCCCCCGTCGCGTGCTCGAACGCCTCGCGCGCGACGCGCAGCTCGATCTCGCGCTCTCGGCGGAGCCCTTCCTCGGCGCCCCCGATCGTCGCGACGGCGAGCGCCCGTCGCGCGCCGAGGAGCCGCTCCAGGGCCTCGCGCTGCAGAGAGACGCGCGCGTCGAGCTCGGTACGCTCGCCCAGGAGCGATGCGATCTTGGCGTCCACCTCGGCCTGCGCCCCGACGGGCACGTCGCCATCGACCCGGTCGCGCGCGAGGGCGTCGCGGTGTCGCTCGAGCGCCGCCAGGTCGGCGTCGAGCCGGACGCGCTCCATCGGAGGCGCGCTCTGAGAGACGCGAACGCGCGCCGCCGCGGTGTCGAGCAGGTCCACGCACTTGTCCGGCAGCTGGCGGCCGGCGAGGAAGCGGCTCGAGAGGCGAACCGCCGCTTCGATCGCCTCGTCTCGGACGATCACGCCGTGCGCCTCCTCGTAGGTCGCGCGAAGGCCGCGGAGCATCGCGATCGCGACCTCCTCCGAGGGCTCCTCGACCTTCACCGGCTGGAAGCGGCGTTCGAGGGCGGCGTCCTTCTCGAAGTACTTCTTGTACTCGGCCCAGGTCGTCGCCGCGATCGTGCGGAGCTCGCCGCGCGCGAGCGCCGGCTTGAGCAGGTTTGCGACGTCGACGCCACCTTTCTGCGCGCCGCCGACGAGCGTGTGCGCCTCGTCGATGAACAACACGATGGGAGTCAGCGACTCCTTCACCTCGCGGATCACGTTGGTGAGGCGAGCCTCGAGCTCCCCCTTCACGCTCGCGCCCGCTTCGAGCAGGCCGAGGTCGAGCGCGAGGATCTCCACCTTCCGGAGAGGCTCGGGCACGTCGCCACGCGCGATCGCGAGCGCGAGGCCCTCGACCAGCGCGGTCTTGCCGACACCGGGCTCGCCCACGAGGATGGGATTGTTCTTCCGCCGTCGGCAGAGGATGTCGACCATCGCGCGGATCTCACGCTCGCGACCGAGGACGGGGTCGAGCTTTCCGCTCCTTGCGTGCGCCGTGAAGCTCGTGGTGAAGCGGGCGAGCGAAGGGCTCTCGCCCGACGAGCCTTCCGCGCGCTCGGGCGCGGTCGGAAGCTCGCCTGATTCGTCCGAGGACGCGAGCCGGGCTCGGGCGTCGTCGAGCTCGAGCGTCCCGAGCGCCGCGCTCTCCCCGAAGTAGCGCGTGCGTCCCTCGACGGCCTGGACGAGCAGCGCGCCGCTCCGGATGCACGAGTCGCCCCATCCCAGGGAGGCGAGGAGCCAGGTGTCCTCGAGCCAGCGAACCAGCGTGTCGCTCAGCACGGGTCGGCCGCTGCCGCAGCGCGAGCGGCCGAGCGATCGCGCGAGCTCGGCGCGGACGAGGTTGCGCTCGTTCTCGCTGAGGAGCGCGCGTGCATCTCCGCGCTCGTCCTCCACGATTGCCAAGAGCACGTGCTCCGGAAGGATCTCGACGTGCTGCGACTCCACGGCGAGCGCGACGGCGCGCTCGAGGTGTCTCTTCGGCGTCGGGCTCAGTCTCTTGACCAGGGATCGCGGGTCCGCTCGCATCGGCAGTCTCCTTCGGCTCACGTCGGGTTTGGGGGCTTATCGGGGCGAGCGCGCCAGCGTTTCCCCGCGGCGGCTCGGGCCAAGTCAGGGGGACGCCGGAACGAGCTCGATGCGCTCCGTTCGCGAGCGACCCTCTCGCCCCAGCGCGGACCGGCCCAGCGTCGCGCCGGTGAGAACCGCGCGGCGATCCGGTGCGTGGACGACCTCGAGGTCGATGCCCGCGTCGGCGGGGGCAAGCCAGGTCACGACGCGCGCGAGGGCGCGATGCGCCGCGCCGTCGGGCGCGAGGCTCCGCGCTGCAGTCGCATCGACCGGGCCGACGACGATCGACGCCTGGTGCCCGGGATCGTCGACCGAGCCGCCGAGCATTGCTGTGTCCCCGAGTCGCGTCGACGAGAGTCGAGATCGCGCCTCGATCGGAAGGGTCAGCCTCCCGCCGGTGCGCTCTCTGAGGACGACGGGCGCGCCGGCGAGGAAGCGCTCGGACACGATCGGTAGCGCACGCGCGAGAGAGCGCGCGCTGGGCCGACCGAAGAGCAGCGGCGCGAGCATCAGCGCGAGCGCTCTCGTCTCTTCGTCGTCCGCATCGCCCGCGACGAGCGTCGCGAGGCGTGTCGGCCAGACATCCGACATCGAGCGAGTCGCATCCGGCACCCGGCAGCGGTGGACGGCCCGATGGAGGAGCGAGACGGCTCGGTGATGAAACGGCGTGAGCAGCGCCCGGCGGACGGGCCGCTCGTCTTCCTCCGCGAGCTCGTCGAGCAGGAAGGGTGGAAGCGCACCACCGCCTCCGGCGAGGCCGAGGAAGGTCGTCAGCAGCTCGGGGCGACCGACTCCCGTCGACACGGCGTCGCGCGCCGCGAACCCGAGCGACACCGACGGCAGAAAGCGAACGGGCTCTTCCGAAGGCGACGCGCTCCC
The DNA here is from genome assembly GCA_038252025.1 of Polyangiales bacterium. GTDB lineage: Bacteria > Myxococcota_A > Polyangia > Polyangiales > Sandaracinaceae > JBBSAT01. The sequence goes on from JBBSAT010000046.1 coordinate 23,447, forward strand.
GCCGACCCGCGCGTCCGCGTCCTCCTCGAGCCGGGCGACCCGCGCATAGAAGTCGGACCGCACGTCAGAACGGCGCTCCCGAGCCATGTCGAGGCGCGAACGAGATCCGGCGACCTGAAGGCGCGAGCGTGAGCGCCAGCGACTGGCCGAGGTTCACGGGAAGGTCCTTCGCGAGCGCCAGATCGAGGGCGCGACCGAAGAGGAACGCCTCTCCGATCGACGCGAAGCGCGCCTCCTCGAGGGCGATGTCGATGGCGACGCTTCGATCGAGGACGCCTCGCCTCGCCCGCTGTCCCCGGCGCGCCTCCACGCCGGCGATCGCCGCCACGTGCGCCGCGTTGGAGCGGGCGCGCGCCACGTCCGTGCTCTCGGCGACGGCGAAGAGCGAGAGATACGAGGTGAGGGATGCCGTCGAGAGACGCGACCGGCTCCCGGCGCGGGCGAGGCCCACGAGGCGATGGAGCACCTCCCGTCCGACGGGTGCGGACGCCGAAGGCCCGACTGCCGTCAGGTTGTTGAACGTCGCCATGCCCGGCGATCGCGCGAGCGGGAGCGAGATGTCCCCGGCGCGAAGACGCGCGGCGAGCTTTCGGTTCGTGCACTGCATCGTGATGGAGAGCGTCTCGCGACCACGGCGCTTGCCGCCGCCGACCCGCAGGAACGTGTCCACCGCGCCATCGAGCGGTGAGCGAGCACGCCGGAGCGCGAAGAACCCGCTCTCGGTGCCGAGGTGCGTGAAGCTCGAGAACGCTCGGTAGCTCGCGCGCTCGCGCGTGCCCTCGCGCAGGCCCGTCACCGTCTCGACGTCGAAGATCTCCGACGCGCCGGGCGGCAGTCCTGCCGCGCGCAGCGGAACGTCCGCGCGATCGTCCTCCCACGCGATGGGCTCCGCATCGCACGGGAAGAGATTGATCGCCGGCACGCAGTGGAGACGAAACAGGTCCTCTGGCAGCCGCTCCGGGATGGGCGGCGGGCGTCGAAAGCGCAGCACGATCTCCGCGCTCTCGCTCCGCAACGCAACGGGCACCGTCTCCAGGCCGCTCAGGTCGACGAAGAGATGGCGCTCCGGGAAATAGAACGTCTCGACCAGCACCCTCGCGCCGTCGGGCGCGGCGTCGGGCCACGGCAGATGCGGCTCGAGATCCGGATCGACGAGCCGCGCGGCGGGCCCGAGCGCGTGCTCGCCCGCCTCGCTGCGGTACGTCACGAGCTCGAGGTGCTGGTCGATCCAGCACGCGAGCGTGCTCGTGAGCGGCAACGGCCCGTGGAGGAAGAGCCGAAGCGGCCGCGGTGCGTGCAGCGAGTCCAGCGCCGTGCGCGGTGTGCGAAGCGAGAGGACGATCGCGGGCGAGGCCGCGCGGCTGTCGTCGAGAGCTGCGTGCGCGATCGTGATGGGCGAGACCTCGGCGTCGGTCGTGGATCGGAACTCGGCGCGCACGCCGTCGACGGGACGCGCGCCGAACGAGGCTCCGCGGCCGATCTTCGTGCGCTCGGTGGCGAGCGAGGCGCGGGGCGTCAGCTCCATCACCGTGGAGGCGGGAACGGGCCGGAGCGCGAACGGCGCGACGACCTCCGCGATGGACTCGATCGCCTCGGGGATCGCGTCGTCGGCGCGCTCGCGGGCCCGGGCGGCCAGAAACGCGAAGCCCTCGAGCAGTCGCTCCACGTCGGGATCGGTGCCGGGCGATGCGAGCGTGTCGCAGAGCCCCGGGCGCGCCTCGGCGACCTCGCGGCCCATCTCGCGCAAGAACGCGAGCTCTTCCTGATACGTCCGGTCGAACACGGGGGCCTTCTCTTCTCTCAGGCGCGGACGACGAAGCGGCCGCGCGCGTCGAGCTCGGTGAAGAATCGGATCGGTCTCGTCCGATCCGCAGCGCGGGTCGCGCGGATCTGAAACGCCAGCGAGAGCGGCTCCGCGCTCGCGACCGCGCGGACGTCGACGTCCGCGAGCCTGGGCTCGAAGCGCTCGATCGCGGCACGCATCGCGCGCTCCGCGGAGCGGACGCCCTCGGGGTATGTGTGCACGAGGTCGGTCAGATCGGGTCTGCCGAGCATCGGATCCCCGGCATGGCCGCCGTGGACCGTATTCAGGAGGACGTGGAGGTGGGCCATGATCGAGCGGACCTCGTCGAGGTCACGCGCACCCCGCTCGAGACGTTCGAAGAGACCGCGCATGACCCACCTCTCGTTTCCTCGCGCCTTCAGCTGCCCGTGCGCTCGCGCCAGCTGTCCGCGGCCTCCTGCGCGCCCGGGACGTGCGCCCAGGAGATCCGCGAGAACACGAGGCTGATCGACTCCTTCACCGGCGCGTCCTCCTGGCCTTCCGTGATGAAGCGGCGGATGCGGCAGATGCGCGCGTCCTCGATCTTCACGGTGAACCAGTGCTCCCAGCCGCCGCCGTCGGCGATCGGGCGGAAGAACTTGAACTCGCCGGTGCACGGCTGCGAGCGCGTGAGCGCGTGTGCGAGCCCCGGAGAGCTCTTGTCCACCCACTTGGTCAGCGTGATGGGATCGTAGGTGCGGTCCGACTGCGCCCAGGACGAGCGCTTGTCGAAACCGACCGAGACGCCCTCGTCGTACGAGTGGCACTCGATGGCTTTGCTCACGTCGATGTCGGCCATGGACTCGATCGACGACTCTGCTTCGACGTCGTGGCCGTCGGCCTTGAGGAACAGGAACACGGGGATCTGGGACATGGCTCGCTCTCTTTCGTGGGGACAAAGGGGTCGGTCTCGCGGGGATTCGCGGGGCCGTTCAGCTGTGGGGTTCTCGGCAGGAGCGCCGGGCCGTTGCGTCGACGGCGCTCGGTCGTCAGTCCGCGTCCGTCACGTCGATCTCGACGCGCGTGGTCTGGCCGCGCCGGACGCTCGCGGTCCGCGTCACGAGCCGGTCGCCGCTGCTGACGACGACGCGGTGCTCGCCCTCGGCGATGCTGAGGCTCACGGGGGCGCGGCCCATCTGGACGCCATCGATCTCGACGTCGCCGAAGGGAAACGCGAACACCGAGAGGTGACCGGCGCGCGAACGGGGAGCGTGCCGTGCCTCGGCGCGCGGGCGAGCGACGTGGGTGCTCGGCGGCGGCGCGTCGACGGGCGCTGGGCGCGCCGGAAGAACGGGCAGATCGACCGGCGCGTCCTCGGGCGGCTTCGGCGCGAGGTCCGTCGCGAGCTCGGGCGCGGCGACCGGCGCGGACGGCGCCTGGTGGGGCGCGCCCAGCGCGAGCTCGGCGATGCGATCGCCCGCGAACGCCAGCGTGAGAGCTCCGAGCCCGATGGTGCCGGTCGCGAACACCACGATGAACCCAAGCGCGAATTGCACGAGCGTCCCTGAGCCAGCGCGCGGCCTCGCTGCCGTCGCACGCGAGCGCTGCGTGGGCTCGAGGGTGGGCGGCATCCCGACGAGCGTCGGTCCTTCGAGCGCGTCGGCCGACGCAGCGGCCGCCGGCCTCGCTCTCGCCGCGCGTGTCTCTGGCGCACCGTCCGCTCGGCGCGGAGCCCTCCGTCCGCGCGGATCCCGAGCGCTCACGACGAGCGCAGCGATCGTGCGTCGCGCGCCCGGCGCAGGCGAGAGCGCTCCGAGGGCATCGAGCACGGCGTTCGCGTCGTTCGGCCTGCCAGCCGGCTTGGGCGCCAGCATCCGATCGATGAGCGAGACGAGCTCGAACGGCACCGACGGCGCGAGCCTCGAGAGCGGCTCACGTCTCCCTTTCTGTGCGTTGGTCAGCGTGTCGAGGTCGGTCGCGCCGTCGTGTGGCCGCCGTCCTGCGCAGAGCTCGTAGAGCATCACCCCGAGCGCGAAGAGATCCGTGCGCTGGTCGAGCGCGTCGCCGAGCGCCTGCTCGGGCGCCATGTAGGGCACCTTCCCCTTCACCACGCCGGTGCGTGTGCGGTGGACGCGCGTGCTCGCCTTCGCGATCCCGAAGTCGGCGAGCTTGATCTCGCCGTGGATCGAGACGAGCACGTTCGAGGGCGTGACGTCCCTGTGCACGATGCCCGCGGGCTTGCCGTCGATGACGAGGCCGTGCGCGTAGGCGAGCGCGCTCGCGACGTCGTGCGCGACCTGGAGGATCGCCTCGAGAGGAAGCGCTTCGCCGCGCACCTTGAGCGCCGTGACGAGCGTGCGGAGGTCGAGGCCGTCGACGAGCTCCATCGACATGAACCACTTGCCGTCGACCTCCCCGAGGTCGTGCACGGCGGCGATGGTCGGGTGGTGGAGGTGGGCCGCGAGCCGCGCCTCGTCCTGGAAGTGCCGGACGAGATCGCCGTCGCGCTCGTCGCCCGTCAGGACGCGCTTGAGGCAGACGCGCTTCTTGAAGCCCTCGGCCCCGCGCCGCGTCGCGACGTAGACCTCGGCCATGCCGCCTGCGCCGATGCGCCCCTCGATCTCGTACTCGCCGAAGTTCTCGCCCATGCTCCCGGCCCTTCCGAGGGGGTCATCGGGGCGAGCGAGCGGGCGTTGCGTCGGCTACCTGGCGGCGGCCCCGTAGAACTCGGCGCCCGGGTGCGCGAGCACGGTCGCCCGGCCGGTCGTCGGGTCGATCGAGAGGAGATCGCCGGTGCAGGTCAGCCCGTACAGAAGCGCGCCGAAGGGGGCGAGGCCCCACACGCAGCGGTGACCGATGCTGCCGATGATCTCGCTCGCGGTGCCGTCGAGCGGGACGTGGACGAGCACGTCGTCCATCGACGCCATCCGGTTCGCCGTCGCGAGCAGCTCGCCCTCGACGAACGCGACGTCCCCGCTGGACTCGTACCCGAACGGAAGCCGTGCGACCTCCGTGCGGGTGCCCGTCACCACGTCGATGCGGTACACGCGGTCGTTCGCCGCGCCGTAGAAGCGTCCATCCGGCGACACATCGAGAGACACGAAGCGGCCCGGCACGTCGACCACGCGCGTGGACGTCCCGAGGACGTAGTCGACGCGATCGAGCTCGCCCGGGATCGCGCCGTAGAGCGTGCCGTCGGGCGCGAGCGCGATGTCCGTGAGCGGGACGGGGAGCACGCCGAGCGTGTGGACGGTGCCCTCCGGGAGGTCGATCTCCATCAGGGTCGTCATGTCGTGGGCGAGCGCGCGGGCGACGCAGCCGCGCACGGGGTCGCACCGGTGGCTGATCGGGCAGAGGGTGACCTCCGGGTCGAAGACACACGCCCGGGCGCCCTCGTCACAGCGGTCGACGGTGCACGCCACCGAGTCCGCGCAGATCGGCGGCGTCGACGCACAGCCGCTGAACGGGGCGCAGGTCTCCACACCGGTGCAGAAGAGCCCATCGTCGCAGCGCTCGGCGTGTGGCTCACGGTCGCAGTGCTGGTCGACGCAGCGGTCGTCCGTGCACGGCTGGTGGTCGTCGCACTCCACCGAGGTCGTGCACTCGGGCGGGCCGGCGTCGTGGCCGGTGTCGATCCCCACGTCGACCGGCGGAGCGGCATCGGACAGCCGCGCGTCGAGCGTGCCGGCGTCTCGCTGCACGGGCGCGCCGATGCCCGTGCGGGCGCCGCAGCCGCCGACGAGAACGAGAGCGAGAGCGGTCGAGAAGGAAAAGAGGAAGCGCACGGCGGGCAGCATACCGGACCCCGCCCGCTCGGCGTGCTTCCCGCGGGTCGATCCTCGCTCTACAGTGCCCCGCATGAACCGTCGCTATCACGCCCCGTTCGGTCCGGAAGGCAACGCGAAGGTCGATGCCGCCACGGCTTCGCGCCTCCTCTCCACCGCGCTCGCTCGCGGAGGTGACTACGCCGACCTCTTCTTCGAGTACGAAGTGAGCGGCAGCTACGGCTACGAGGACGGCATCCTCAAGTCGGCCGGCAGGGGCGTCTCGCTCGGGATGGGCGTTCGCGTCCGCAAGGGCGACGCCACCGGCTATGCGTACACCGAGGACCTCGACCCGGCAGCGATGGAGCGCGCGGCGCGCATCGCGGGTCAGATCGCGGACGGCGGCAAGACGATCGAGCCGCTCGCGATGTCCTCGATCACCGCCCCGGAGCGCTACCGCGTCGCGCAGTTCACCCTCGACGCTCTCGGTGAGGACAAGCGCGACCTCCTCCGCCGCGCCGACGTGCGCGCCCGCGCCATCGATCCTCGCATCAAGCGCGTCGAGGCATCCCTCGCCGAGGAGTACCGCGAGATCCTCATCGCCACGAGCGACGGCAAGCTCGTCCACGACATCCAGCCGCTCATGCGCTTCGGCATTCGCGCGATCGCGGAGGAGAACGGCAAGCGACAGTCGGGCAGCAGCGGCGGCGGCGGCCGCATGGGCCTCGAGTACTTCGACGGGAAGAGCCCCGAGTGGCACGCCGAAGAAGCGGTGCGAGGCGCGCTGCTGATGCTCGACGCTCGCGAGGCCCCCGCCGGCGAGATGGACGTGGTCCTCGCGCCGGGCGACAGCGGCATCCTGCTCCACGAAGCCGTGGGCCACGGCCTCGAAGCGGACTTCAACCGCAAGAAGACCTCGAACTACACGGACCAGATCGGTCAGCGGGTCGCGAGCGAGCTCTGCACGGTGGTCGACGACGCGACCATCCAGGGCTCGCGCGGCTCCATCGACGTGGACGACGAGGGGAACATCCCGGAGAGCACGGTCCTCATCGAGAAGGGGATCCTCCGCGGCTACATGCAGGACCGGCAGAGCTCGGAGCACTTTAAGGTGGGCTCGTCGGGCAACGGTCGCCGCGAGAGCTTCCGCTCGCACCCGATGCCGCGGATGACGAACACGCTGCTCCTCGAGGGGCCGCACGATCCCGAAGAGATCCTCAAGAGCGTCGAGCGCGGCGTCTTCGCCAAGAAGTTCGGCGGCGGACAGGTGGACATCTCGAACGGCGACTTCGTCTTCTCGCTGACCGAGGGCTACCTCATCGAGAACGGAAAGATCACGGCGCCGCTCAAGGGCGTGAACCTCATCGGCAACGGCCCGGAGGTCATGCGGAAGGTCACGATGCTCGGTAACGACATGGAGCTCTCGGACGGGATCTGGACCTGCGGCAAGGATGGACAGTCGGTGCCCGTCGGCGTCGCCTGCCCGACGATCAAGATCAGCGGCATGACCGTTGGCGGAACACAGGTCGGGTGAACGGATGACCTCAGCAGATCTCGGATCGCTCATCGACCTCGGCGCGCAGATCGTCGAGCGCGCGAAGAAGGCGGGCGCGGACGTGGCCGAGGCCGTCGTCGGCTCGGGCTCGCACCTCTCGACCAAGGTGCGCCTCGGCGCGCCGGAGCTCGTGGAAGAGGCGGGCTCGCGCTCGGTCGGGCTCCGCGTGATCGTGGGCGGCCGCGTGGCGCACTCGGCGACGAGCGATCTCGGCGAGAGCGGGATCGCGCGCTTCGTGGAAGACGCCATCGAGCTCGCGCGCCTCTCCGAGAAGGACGAGTTCGCCGGCCCGCCGGACCCCGCGCTGCTCTCGAAGCGCGCCGATCACGTGGACCTCGACCTCTTCGACAAGACCGTCGACGACATCGACGGCGCCACGGCGCTCGCGCATGCGCTCGCCGGCGAGAAGGCCGCGTTCGACTTCGACAAGCGCGTGACGAACTCCGAGGGCGCGAATTTCGCGCGCGTCTCCGGGGCCAAGGCGCTCGTGACCAGCGGCGGCTTCGCAGGCGCATCCCGCGGCACCTACGCATCGCTCACGGTCTCACCCGTCGTCGACGACGAGGGCGGGAAGAAGCGCAGCGGCTATCACTGGACGGCCAAGCGTCACTACAAGGAGCTCGACTCCGACCTGTTCGTCGGCCAGGAGGCCGCCCGTCGCACGCTCGCGAAGCTCGGCGCGTCCAAGGTCTCGACGCAGGAAGCGCCCGTCGTCTTCGATCCCGACGCGGCGCGCTCGATCCTCGGCCTCCTCGCGGGCTGCATCACGGGCGGCGCCATCTGGCGGAAGTCCAGCTACCTGGCCGAGCGTCTCGGCACGAGCGTCGCGAGCGAGCTCGTCACCGTCGTCGACGATCCGCTCATCCCGCGCGCGCCGGGCTCACGCAGCTACGACGGCGAGGGGCTGCTCTCACGCCGGAACGTCGTCGTCGAGAAGGGCGTGCTGAAGAGCTACCTGCTCGACTCCTACAGCGCGCGGAAGCTCTCGATGGAGAGTACGGCGAGCGCGTCGCGCGGCGGCAGCGGCGGCGTCGGCCCGAGCACCTCCAACTTCGTGCTCTCCCCCGGCGCTCAGAGCCCGGAGGACATCGTGAAGTCCACCAGGAGCGGCCTCTTCGTCACCGACATGATGGGCTTCGGGTTCAACGCGGTGACCGGCGACTTCAGCCGCGGCGCGTCGGGCTTCTGGATCGAGAACGGCGAGAAGACCTTCGCGGTCTCCGAGGTGACCATCTCGCTGAACCTGAACGAGCTGCTCTCGCGCATCGACGCGGTCGGCAGCGATCTCGATCTCCGGAGCTCGGTCGCGAGCCCGACGATCCGGGTCAGCGCGATGACCATCGCCGGCAAGTGAGCTCGGCTCGGGGCTAGAAGAAGAGATCGGCGATCCAGATCGCCATGTCGATCTCGAGCTCGGTCCCGAGCACGGCGCCGACGCCGAACGCGACGAACACGCCGACGCGCCACCACATCGGGAGGCTGTCCTTGCTCGCGGCGCCGCCGCCGCCCGCGATCATCAGGAACGGCCCGAGCACGAGCCCGAAGGGCCCGAGGCGGCTGACCCGGAGCGAGGTCGCGCCGTCGGCGATCGAGTGGGCGTGCAACCCGATGGTGAAGAAGGCGAGCCCGAGGAGCGCGGCGCCGGTGAGGCGCATGCCGATCGCGATCGCGCGCCGGGCGCGGTGGAGCTCCTCGCGGGCGATCGCGCTCTCTGTGCTGAACGCACGCCGCCGCCGGCCTGCGAGCTCCAGCGCCTCGCGCGTGTCCCGCTCTTCGGGCGTCTCCGGGCTGGTGGCGACGGCTCGTTTTCGCGCCGGAGCTCGGGGCGTCGGTCCAGGGCGACGGTAGGGGCTGTCGGACGACACGCCGCCGAGCATACCCGGGCTCGCGTGGCTTCTCCCTCGTACGCGTGATTCACTCCCGCTCTTGCCGTCCCGGCCCGACAAGCGCTTGCTGCGCCTCCTCCCCGTCGAGCGCTGGCCGACCAGAGCGGAGGCCGACGCGTCGCGATGGTTCTCGCCGGTTCGGCTCGGTCCGATCGAAGCTTCGACACGAACCTGGGTGCCCGCGATGGTCCCCTGGCGCGCGACGGACGACGGCTTCGTCACCGAGAACGTGATCGACTGGTACCGCCGCTTCGCCCAGGGCCGGCCGGGCGTCCTCGTCGTCGAGGCGACGGGCGTTCGCGACGTACCGAGCGGGCCGCTCCTTCGCATCGGGCACGAGCGCTACGTCGAGGGGCTCAGCAAGCTCGCGCTCGCCGTGCGCGAGGCGAGCGAAGGCCACACACGGCTCTTCATCCAGCTCATCGACTTCCTCGCGATCAAGCGGCGCTCGTCGCGCGAGCGCTTCCTCGCGCGCTTCCTCGAGATCGACGCCGGCCTCCGCGCGCGGATGTCGACGGCGCTGGAAGATGAGCGCTGGATCGCCGCCGACGAGGAAGACGTTCGCGCGCGCCTCGCGCTCGGCGACGACGCGCTCCTCCGCGCCTCGCTCACGCCTCGGGCCTGGGAGTCGATGGAGCAAGGGCATCGCGAGCGCGTCACCGATCTCCATCTCGCCCACATCCGTGAGCTCCCGGCCACGCTCCTGCGGCTCTTCGCGTCGGCCTCGCTGCGTGCGAAGCAGTCCGGCTTCGACGGGGTCGAGCTGCACTACGCGCACGCGTACACGATGAGCTCCTTTCTCTCCGCGCTGAACACGCGGGACGACGGCTACGGGCGCACGCGCGAGGGGAGGGCGCGCCTCCCGCTCGAGGTCTTTCGCGCGGTGCGTGGGGCGGTCGGCGTCGACTATCCGATCGGCGCTCGCTTCCTCGGCGACGACGTCGTCCCGGGCGGCAGCCGCGTGGAGGACGCTGCGTACTTCGCGGTCGAGCTCGCGCGCGCCGGGATGGACTTTCTCTCCATCAGCAAGGGCGGACGCTTCGAGGACGCGAAGCAGCCGAAGGTCGGCGAGGCGGCGTACCCCTATACGGGCCCGAGCGGACACGAGTGCATGCCGACAGTCCACATCGGCCCGCCAGGACCTTTCGGTCGGAACGTGCCGCTCGCGCGCGAGGTGCGCCGCGCCGTGCGCGCCGCCGGGCTCGAGACACCGGTCGTCGCGGCGGGCGGCATCGCGAGCTTCTGGCAGGCCGAGGAGATCCTGGCGGCCGGCGATGCGGACATCGTCGCGGCGGCGCGCCAGTCGCTCGCCGATCCCGACTGGTTCGAGAAGATCCGCGAGGGACGCGGAGAGGCGATCCGCCGCTGCCTGTTCACGAACTACTGCGAGGCGCTCGACCAGACGCACAAGGAGGTGACGTGTCAGCGCTGGGATCGCGAGGCGCTCGAGAGCGTGCCGACGGCGCAGCGCTCGAAGGACGGAAAGCGCCGCCTGATCGCGCCCTGAGCTCGAGCGCCCCTCACCCCGACCACCCTCTCCCCGCAAGCGGGGCGAGGGAGAAGAACGGGAGAAGACGCGCGCCGGCGAGCGTCCAGAAACGCCGCGTCTCCCACCCCCTCATCG
>JBBSAT010000047.1:0-33102 GCA_038252025.1 Polyangiales bacterium
CGGGCTTCCCGCGCGGGGTGCGGCCGGCGCGCGCGCGCGCCCCTCCGCGACCGCGCGGTAGGGCGCGGCGTGCGCTTCGGCGCGGGCGTCGTGCGCTTCGGCGGTCAGCGCGCGCGCGGCCAGCTCGCGGACGCTCGTGAGAAGCGAGAGCCGGAGCTCGCCCGGAAGTCCTCGCGCCTCGTGGCTGGAGAGGAGCGAGCGCGCGCGCAGCGCCTGGAGACAGTCGATCACCGAGGCGCCTGCCGGGGCAGTGAGTACGGCCTCCGCCGCCTCGACCGAGAAGCCGCCCCGGAAGATCGTGGCTTGCTCGAGCACGCTGCGCGCCGCGGGCTCGAGCAGCTCGAGCGACCAGCGCAGGCTCGTCTCGAGGGCGAGGTGACGCTCGTCCTGCTGGCTCGCGCTCGGCGCCGAGCGCTTGAGCACGTCCCACCGGTTCTTGAGGCGGTGGAGCAGCGCCTCGACGCCCATCACCGACAGACGCGGCGCGGCGAGCTCCATCGCGAGCGGGATGCCTTCGAGGGTGCGCACGATCTCGGCGATGGCCGTGCGCTCGTCCCGGCTCGCGTCCACGCGCGCGCCTCGATGCCGTGCGGCGAGCATCGCGAAGAGCTCCACCGAGGCCGGGGCCGAGAGCGGGTCGAGCTCGACGAGCACCTCCTCGGCGAGGAGCAGGTGCTCCCGCGAGACGGCGACGATCGCGAGCTCCGGCGCGACGTCGAGCCAGCGCGTGAGCAGCTCGCGCTCGCGCACGAGGCGATCGAACGGATCGAGCACGAGCACGAGCGCGCCGGCCGCCGCGAGCACGCGCTCGATCGAGCCTGCGTCGCCCTTCTTGCCAGTGCTGCGTCCGAGCGCCTGGAGGATCGCGTCACGCAGCGCCTCCGGCCGCGTGACCTCGGAGAGATCGACGCTCACGAACGAGAGCGCCTCACCGTCGCGCATCACCTCGCGCTGCGTCAGCTCGCGCGCGAGCCGGCTCTTGCCGACACCGAACGCACCGCTGAGCGTGATGAGCCGCGCACCGTTCGTGAGCCGCTCGACGAGCAGCGATAGCTCTCCATCACGGCCCACCATCGGGGTCTCGACGTCCGCGCGGGGACGCGCGCTGGTGGGGCCGGGCATCGTCCGAGACTCTGGCACGAGACCGCCGCGCCCGACCACGGGGTCGGGAGCCTCATCCTCGGGTCAGCTCGTACACCGCGATCGGGCGCTCGCCGTGCTCGAGGCGGATCGACCACTTCGCGAACGAGACCCGCCAGCCGCCGGCCTCCATCGCCTCCAGCAGCGGCATGCTCTGCTCGCGGAGCGGATCGGAGAAGAGCACGCGTCCATTCGGCGCGAGGTGCGCTTCACAGATCGCGCGCAGGCGCTCGTGCATGTCGGTCGCGTAGAGCACGTCCGAGCCGAGGATGAAGTCGAACGCGACATCGCTCGAGAACGTCTCCCACTCCGCGAGCCGATGCTCCACGCCCGTGACTCGGTTCCGCTCCGTGTTCATCGCGGCGACGTGGAGCGCCACCTCGTTCCGATCCGTCTGGAGCACCCGCGCGCCCAGCGCAGCGGCGACGATGCCGGGCACCCCGGTGCCCGCGCCGAGCTCGAGCGCGCGCTTGCCGGGAAGCTCGCTCGCCCGCGCGAGCACCTCGTGGGCGAGCGCGATCGACGCAGGCCAGAGCATCACGCCGTACGGCAGCGGATCGCGCTCTGCCTTCAGGTAGCGCTGCTCATCCTCTCGCGTGAGCACCGCGCCGGTGTGAAGGAAGGACCACGTGCGCTCCCCGAGCGGCAGCCGGTACTCGTGGAGCGCGATCTCACCGATCGAGGTGCTGAGCGAAGGGGTGTTCATGCGCGGCTCCGAGGACGGGGGGAGCCGCCATACCAGGAACGGACCTCGCGCGCCGTCGCGTGCGAGATCGCTCCGAGCTCGAGAGGGCTCACCGACGACGACGCGCGAGCACCATCGCGAGGCCGAGGAGGAGCAGAAGCGCGCCGCCGCCCGAGCTGCGCGAGCCCGCCGCGGTGCACGCGCAGCCGCCGTTCATCACCGTGGTTCCGCCGGCGTCCGCTCCGCCCGTGCCCGCATCGAAGGCGGCACCGCCGTCGCCCGAGACCGATCCATCGCCCGCAGTGCCGCCGTCCACGCCCCCGCCGTCGCCGGTCATCGCCCCGTCGAGCATGACGCCGCCATCGGCGCCCGCCTCGGTCATGCACGACGCGCTGCAGCCGTCGCCCGGGAGATCGTTCCCGTCGTCGCAGGTCTCGACGCCGTCTTCCGTGAAGCCGTCGCCGCACGTCGCGCTCAGGCAGGTGTTGAGGCACGCGTCGAGGTTCGACGCGTTGCCGTCGTCGCAGTCCTCGCCCGCGTCGGTCGTCCCGTTGCCGCAGCTCATCAACGAGCACGTCGCGCTGCAGCCGTCGCCGTCGGTGGTGTTGCCGTCGTCGCAGGCCTCCACGCCCGCGCGGATGTGCCCGTCGCCGCAGCTCGCCGCCACGCACGTGGAGAGGCACGCATCGGCGTCCGAGGCGTTGCCGTCGTCGCACGCCTCGACCCCGGCGCGGATCATGCCGTCACCACAGCGCGCGGTCGTGCACGTCGCCGTGCAGGCGTCCGACGAGTCGGTGTTGCCGTCGTCGCACTGCTCGCCGCTCTGGACGATCCCGTCGCCACAGCGCGCGGCCATGCACGCGTTCGAGCACATGTCGTCGTCGCGATGCTATGCCGTCCACGGAGCGACCTGCCGCGTGCCCGCGCGGAGCATCGTGCGGAGTCTCCCAGAGGCGTCACCGTCCCTGCGATCATCGGCCCGGGCGGGCGGCTACGAAGCAACATGAAACTCATGTTGCAGACGGAGCCGACCGCTGAAACGGCAGCGCAACATCTCGAACCTTCGGATCGGCAGAGTCCGGCCACGCGCTCGCGCGAACGACGCGGCACGCCCCGTGCTCAGTCGGATGCGAAGGGAGCTCCGACATGCGAGTCCAACCGCTCTTCGATGCGCGCACCTCGACCCTCTCGTACCTCGTGTTCGACGAGAAGACGCGCGACGCCGTCGTCATCGACCCAGTGCTCGACTACGAGCCCGTCGGCTCGTACACGCACACCGAGTCCGTCGATCGACTCAGCGCGCTCGTCCGGAGCGAGGGGCTGACGCTCCGCTGGGTGCTCGAGACCCACGCGCACGCGGACCACATGACCGGCGCGCAGATCCTGCGCCGCCGCTTCGACGCACGCGTCGCCATCGGTGCCGCGATCACCGAGGTGCAGGCCACCTTCAAGGACGTCTTCGCGCTCGAGCGCCTCGCCACCGACGGGAGCCAGTTCGATCGCTTGCTCCACGACGGCGACACGCTCGAGGCGGGCTCCATCACGATCGAGGCGATCTCCACGCCCGGGCACACGCCGGCCTGCATGACGTACAAGATCGGCGACGCGCTCTTCACGGGTGACCTCGTGTTCATGGACGACTACGGCACCGGACGGTGCGACTTCCCCAAGGGAAGCGCGGCTCGGATGTACGAGTCCGTGCAGAAGCTCTATCGCTTGCCGGATGCCATGCGCGTCCATCCCGGGCACGACTATCCCCCTGCGACTCGCAGCTGGAAGTACGAGACGAGCATCGGCGCGTCGAAGGACCACAACCCACAGCTCAGCGCGCGCACGAGCCTCGAAGAGTTCGTCGCCATGCGAAACGCGCGCGACGCGACGCTGGCGGCGCCCAAGCTCCTCTTTCCCAGCGTGCAGGTGAACATCGACGCCGGTCGGATGCCGGCCGAGAAGAACGGCAAGCGCTACCTCGTCACCCCGATCAACCTCTTCAGGCCTGCCGACGAGCTCGGCGAGCCCCTCGCGACGAAGCGATGACGACCGGCACGCTCGGCGCTCGCCGCCCCGCCGAACCGGTCGCCGACACGCGCGCGATCCTCGATGCGCTCGAGCGGATCGAGCGGCGTCTCGACCGCGTGGAGTCCCCTCGCCGATCGCGCGATCGCGGAGAGCCGCAGCGCGATCGCGATCGTCACGGACAGCGCGGATCAGGCGGTCGGCCGCCTGCAGGCGGGCGAGATGGACGTGGACGCTCGCCTCGCGAACCTGGTGCGCGCGGCAGAGCGCCTCTCCTCCGACCGAGCGATCGCGACCCTCGACGCGACGTTCGGTCGGATCGATCAGATTCGAAGCGTGCCGGAGTCCGGGATCCTCGATCACGATCGGCGCTCCTGCTCCGACGATGAAGGCGTAGGCCGCGCGCTCGGCGCGGGGTCGCCGACCTGCGTGGGGTCGGAGACGCGGTCACGTCGGTCTACGCACAAGACCCGCAGCCCGCGAGCGCGAGCGCGAGGACGAGACGCCTGGACATGCGCGTGCGAGCGTAGGCGAAGCGGGTTGCCGGTGGGAGCCGGCGCATCGGGCGCGCTGTCGGCTACCGCTCCCCGAGCGCGCGCTCGAGCGCGATCGCAGCCCCGCCGAGCTCGTCCGCTCGGCACGCCTCGAGCGCCATCCGGAGATGCTCGCGCGTGGCCTCGTCGGTCCGCCCTTCCACGTGCGAAGCCAGCGCCCGGGCGCGCTCGACGATCCGCTCCACCCAGGGGATCGTCTCCTTCGTCTCTGCGAGCGCGTCCGCATACCTGCGCGCGCCCGGCGCATCCGCGTCGGCCAGCCGAACCTCGATCGCATTCTCGTAGAACCAGAAGCGATTGAACGAGAGCGTCCCTGCCGTCACGACCGCCTCGCCCTCCACGAGGAGTCGTTCACGGGTCAGACGGTCCGGCGACAGACGCGCCAGCGTCGCCAGGAGCGCCGCACCGACGAAGTGCGCGCCGTGGGCGCGACAGAGCGCGACTCCGCGTTCGGCCGAGTCGCGCGCGTCTTCGAGCGAGCCGAGCCCGAGCTGCGCCCGCGCGAGGTAGTAGAACACCGTCTCCTCGAACACGACGCTGCGGAGCTTCCGCGTCAGCTCGAACGCCGGGAGCACGGCGAGCCGAGCTTCTTCGTACTCACCGCGCGCGATGCACGCGAGCGACTGCGCGCCCAGCGAGATCGCCTCCGAGCGTGTCCGAGAGAGGGACCGGGCGAGCACGAGAGCTTCGCCCGCGAGCTTCTTCGCGCGCGCGTTCTCGTCGAGGAACACGCTCATGATCGCGAGCATCGGGAGGTTCGCGGCCTCGACGGCCAAGAGGCCGTTCGCTCGCGCCGACGCGATGCACTCCTCGAGGATGCGGGCGGCGCTCACCAACCGGCCGGCGCCGTAGTGCGCATCCGCCAGGCCGCTCAGCGCCTGCGCGCGAAGCTCCGTCGCGCCGCTGTCGGTCGCGAGCACCAGCGCGCGCTCGTGGGCCGCCTGAGACGCATCGGCGCGACCCCTCGCGAACTCGACGCCGCCGCGGAGGTAGTACGCTTGCGCGATCGAGATCGGCGCGCCCGATGCGGCCTCTTCCGCGCGCGCGACCGCGGCCAGCGCCTCGTCGTAGCGGTTTGCGTTTCGAAGCGCCGACGCGATCCCGATCTCGGCCCGGTGGATCGTCTCGTCCGCGCTGGCCACCGAGCGCGCGCTCTCGTAGCTGGCGAGCGACCCGACCGAGTCTCCGAGCACGAGCTCCACGCCTCCGAGCGCGAGATGCAGCTCGATCTGGTCGTCGGCCTCGGTCGCGAGCGCGAGGCCGCGCGCGAGGTGTGTCGCCGCCTCACGGAGCTCGTGCCGCGCGATCTCGGCCCGCGCAGCGTCCAGGTAAGCCGCTGGCGCGTTGGGAGAGCCCGCGCGATCGAGGTGCATCGCCGCGAGACCGAGGTCGTCCTTCAGGCACTCCGCCGCGCGTGCATGCAGCGCGCGACGACGCTCGTCGACGAGCGAGCCGTAGACGGCATCGCGCACGAGCCCATGGGCGAACGCGTACCCGCCGTCGGCGTCACGCACGACCAGCCGATGCTCCTCGAGCATCGTGGGCAAGTAGTCCGCGCTCCCGAGGAGCTGCCGCAAGTGCGCGAGCCGGAAGCGCGGACCGAGCGCGGAGGCCACGTGCATCGCCGCGCGATCGACCTCGGGGAGCCGATCGACCCGCGCATGGACCAAGCCCTGCACCGAGTAGGGAAGCGGCGTCTCCGCGTCGAACGTCTCGCCGCGCCGCGCGAGCTCCGTGAGCAAGAGCGGATGACCGCCGGCGCGCGCGACCACCGCTGCCTCGCCTCCCGACGTCGGCAGGAGGAGCGACGCGAGCGCCAGCGCGTCGGCATCGTCGAGCGGCGCGAGATCGAGGCGCGTCGGGACCAGGCCGGCGAGCACATGCTTCCAGCGCTCCTCGTCCTCCCCGCGCGAGGTGAGCACGAGGACGAGCGGCCGTGCGTGCGTCGTGACGGCGAGCGACTCGATCACGCCGAGCGTCGTCCCGTCCGCCCAGTGCACGTCCTCGACGATCACCACGAGCGGCTGCGTGGTCCCCTCGTGCGTGAAGAGCGACGTGAGCATGTCGCGGTAGCCCGAGAGGCGGGCGCCGGGATCCATCGCGTCGTACACGCGCTGCATCGGCCCCGGCAGCGCCATGCCGAGGAAGTGATAGAGGAAGGGCCACTCGTCGGCGCGCAGCACCTCGGGGCCGAGCCGGCGCTCGAGCGCGGCCACGCGGTCGGACGCGTCGCTCGGGAGCCCGAGCAGCTCGCGAACCATCTGATGGAGCGCGCCCTCCCCCGTGCCGACGTCGACGTCGTAGAGCAGCCCGCGCACGGTCCTCATCGATCGATCGCGCGCGAGAGAGACGAGCTGGTCCACGAGCCGGCTCTTGCCGATGCCCGCTTCGCCCGTGACGACGAGGATCCCGCCGCGGCTGGTCTCGCCGACGCAGTCGAGGAGCGTACGGATCGCAGCCAGCTCTCGCTCGCGACCGACGCACGGCGCCTCGAGGTCGGTGCGTCGCACGGGCTGGTGGAGCTCGGCCAGGAGCGCGCCTCCGCTCACGGGCTCGAACGTGACCCCGGGGAGATCGCGCTGGGCGATCGACTCTGCGACTCGGATCTCCCCCGATGCGGCAGCGTCGCGGAGCTGCTCGGCGAGTGCGACCGGCACGCCGGAGACGAAGTAGCCCGCGTCAGTCCCCTCGCGCAGCGCGCCGGACACTGCGGGCCCGTCGGCGAGCCCGACGCGCACCGAGACGTTGGCCGGGTCGAGCGACGGGAGGCGATCGCGCAGCTCGATCGACGCCTCGAGCGCGCGGCGAAGGTCGTCGCGTCGCGCGATCGGCACGCCGAAGACCAGCTGCGCACCGGAGCTACTGCGGGCGTTCTCGGTCGCGCCGAACCGCTGAGCCGTCGCGTCGACCAGCGTCTGGCAGCGACGCACGAGCTCGTGAGCCGCATCGGCCGACCCATGTCGGTGCGCGCGATCGACGAACGAGACATCGAGCACGACGACGTGTCGCCGCTCGGTCACCAGGCCGCTGACCGGGCTGGCGATCGACGCGACGCGGCCGCTCGAGGCGGGCACGAGCGCCATCAGCTCGCGACGCAGCGCGGCCGCGGAGATCGGCCGGAGCGACGGCGACTTCGCGAGCATGCGCTCGAGCAGCCGATCGAGCGCCGGCGGGCGCTCCACCTCCGGCGGAAGCGGCGGAGCGGTCTCCTTCACGTGCTTGAACATCAGCGCCGCGTCGAGATCCCCGACGAACGGCGGCTGCCCTGCGAGCGCCTCGTAGAGCACCACGCCGAGGGCATAGAGATCGCTCCGCGGGCCGATGTTCGTGCCGATGATCTGCTCTGGGCTCAGGTACCGCGGTGTGCCGTGGACCGTGCCGCTCCGCGTGAGCCGGCTCGCGTCGCCGTCCGCCGTGGTCCAGTGCGCGAGCCCGAAGTCGAGGACCTTCGCGAAGTCACGATAGCCCTCTGCCTCCTGGAGCAACACGTTCGCTGGCTTCAGGTCGCGGTGGATGATGCCCTTCGCGTGCGCCTCGGTGAGCGCGTCGGACACCTGCGCGAGGATCGGCACGATGCGCGTGAACGGGAGGCGCCACTCCCGCTGCATCAGCTCCCAGAGCGACTCGCCGTGCACCTGCTCCATCACGATGCACGCGCTGCCGTCGTCGGCGAGGATGTAGTCGAACAGACGGACCGCGTGCGGGTGCTGGAGAGCGGCGATCGCGCGGGCCTCTCGCGTGAACCGGGCGCGCTCGTCGTCCGTGCCCTGCCCGCGGCAGACCTTGATCGCGACCTCTCGCCCGACGCTCGTCTGTTCGGCGCGGAAGACCTCGCCCATGCCGCCTTGTCCGATCCGATCGGTGATCAGATAGCCGCGCTCGCGTACGGCCGCTGCGAGCACCGCAGGAAGGCGGCTCTGGAAGTGCGCGGCCGCATCGAGGGTCGGCGCTGGCGCAGCTGCTTGCGCGCTCTTCCCCGAAGCACGCGTCGCGCCTTGCCGGGGCACCGAGACCTGGGACGCGCCTGCCCCGCCTCCCTCGGAGAGCGCCGCGATCGCACGCAGGATCTTCTTCCGGTGGCCGAGCGAAGCGACGCCGACGGTGACGAGATCCGCATCCGTCAGCGCATCGAGCACGGAGGCGTCCAGATCGTTGTCCGCGAAAGCGTCTGCATAACGCTCGAGCCCGAGCTCGGAAAGCCACGACCGTACGTCCACGACGGGGCAGCATACCTCTCGTCGAAGCCAGCGCGCTCTCGAACGGCCACCAACCGAGCGGCGGCACACGTCTCGTCGCGGCGGAAACGAATTCACCCGGGTCGGCGTGCGCGTTGACCCGTGGCGCCAGGCCCTCGTACCGTATGGGCGGAGCTGCGATGAACGAGCGAGATCGCGACGGCGCCGGCAAGTTCATCGTTGCGATCGCGGCCGTGAACGGCGGGTGCGCCATCTTCTACGACATGCTCGATCTGAAGACCGTTCTCGCCGGCGCGCTGGTCGCTGCCTCGCTCGCGGCCTTCGTGCGGGGGCGAACGCCCAAGGCCCGCCTCCTCTACGCGATCCCCGCGAGCCTCTCGATCATCGGCGCGTCGGTGGCAGTCGCAGGGTACCTCTTCATGCGCGGCCCCGACATATTGAGCTACGAGCTCGCGATCCCGATCGCCGTCGGCTGCGCCCCTGGCTGGCTCGCTTTCGAGGCCGTGAAGGACACGGCACGATTCGCAGATGGGGATCTGAAGATAGACGACTAGAGCGCCGAATCATTTGAGAGCGTCCGGAAATCCAAGCATTTCGCGTCAGGTCCGAGCGCGCCCGGAGCGCGAAGCGAGGCGTACCAGAGGTACGCCGCAGTGAGCAGCGAGGACGTAAGCCGGAGCTGGCGTGAAAGGCGCCGGATTTCCTAGCGATTCACATGAATCGGTGCTCTAGGGAGCTCCGGTGCTTCGGTCGGCGCGTGCTGCATTCCGAGCGTGTTCGAGACGGGCGCGTGAACGCAGACGGGCGCGGAGCCAACCGACGAGCGCGAGCGTGCCCACGAGCCACCAGTACCTCGCCGGTGCTCGGTTGGCCGCGCAGAGACATCCACGTGACGGTGGCCGAGACGAGGTCGCTTCCGAGGGGAGCACGAGCCCGAGCGAATGACAGTAGGCCGAGTCGTCCGCGATCGTGCCGCTCGACACGACCGACGACACGCCGGCGATCTCTCGCACCATCGGCGCGCCGCGGAGATAGTGCAGTGAGTCGCAGCGGGTGATCGTCGTCGCAGTGTGGACGGCCGCGACGTCTCCGAGGGCGTCATCGACCCGGAACTCCGGGTCGAGCGTCATCTCCGCTGCGCTCATCGTCGTGAACATGCGTGTCAGATAGGGGTGTGAGTCGATCATCGCTTGTGCGCGACGGCGCGGCTCGGCGACCTCGCGCTCGAGGGCAGCGGCGAGACCGTCCGCGTCGATCGACCCGGTGCCCGCACCGCAGCTCGTGACGTCGACCTCGTCGCGCGCGACCGACAAGCAGCTCAGGTACACGGCGAGGGTCCGCCCGCGCGGTAGGGTCGTGAAGCCGGCAGCGATGCGCGCGAACGCAGGATCGCTCCCGTAGCCGCGCGCGAAGATCGCGAGCACGATGTCCGCCGCCGGCATCCCGAGCACGTCGGCGAGCGAGCCCAGCTCGACCGGCACGCGCGGGGTCGGTCCCGCGTACTCCGTCGCGAACGCCTGCCCGCCGAGCGCGTCGATGTCCCGCGTCGTCTGGCTCGCGTAGAAGCCGGGAACGTCCCAGTAGCTCGAGCTCGCGTACTCGCTCTGCAGCACCGAGTAGTTCGTCGGCACGACGCGCGCCCGCCCGAGGAACCACGCCGTGATGGGCAGATCCGGCACCGTCGAGATCGCGGTCAGCGTCAGCGGCAGGCACGGCGCCTCGACCGGGATGTGCATCACGATCGGCGCGATCTGCGAGGTCGTCGCGTCGGTCGCGAGCCTCAGCGCCACGAACACGTGGCCCGTCCGGGCGTAGGCATCGAGCGTGTCCTCGCTCCCGCTCGGCACCTGGTAGCCGTGCGCGTCGAGCCACGCGAGGACCTCGACCGCCGTCGCCGCGCCGAGCACCGCGGTCTCGTACGGACCGACCTGGCCCTCCGAGAACACGTCCACGCCGCCATCGCTGCGCGCGCCTGCGTCCCATCCGCCGACCTGACCGACGTCGGGCCGAGCACCCGCGTCCACGTACGGCCCCATCCACCCCGTGCTCGGGGGAGCCGAGGAGGCTCCGCACCCGAAGGAGAGCGGCGTCGAACCGTCTGGTCTCACGCACGAGGGCTCTTGCCGACAAGTGCCATCGATGCGTGCCGCGGTGGCGAACAGCGGTGCCGTCGCGCCGCGCAGCTGCGTGAACAGCGCGTCCGAGCCGACCGAGAGCTCCGGTGGTGCAGGCAGCGGCAGGAGCCAGGCGAAGTCGGGGTCGCTCCCGAGGTACGTGAGGCGAACGCTCATGGTGAGCGAGCCATCGTCCTCGAGCGCGTACACGATCTCCTCACCGGCCTGGATGACCGGCGCCGTGGAGCAGAAGAACCCACCGCAAGCCCGGGCGGGCAGCGGAAGAGTCGAAGCGACGAGAACGGTGAGCTAGAAGAGCCAGAGCCGTGCGCGCATGAGGGCCTCCAGAGCAAGCTGGCTCCTCTCAGCACCCGCCGTGCCGACGCGAGCGCGCACTCGCCGGGCCATGTCGTGCCATCCGCCCCGGAGGTGTGGTGATCGAGCCACGGCCTCGCGAGCTCCGGCCTCGGCTGGGCGGCAGTGCTCCAGCTCGGCGTGCGCTTCGCCGACGGCCACTCTTCCACACAGATGGAGCCCAGCCATGCATTGAAAGGGACGTCGTCGGCAGGCTCGGAGATCGCTCGCGCGACGACGTAGCCCTGATGCGCGTCGTCGGTGTTCGACAAGGGTGGCCTCGGGGCCGCTGGACCGGCGTCCTGGGCCAGCGCCGTGCCGCTCGAGGCCCCGACGACGAGCATCCAGGCCGCCCCGAGCCACATGCATGACCGCGCGCCCACCGCCCTATCCCATCAGCTCGCTCAGCGGACCCTCGGCGGAGCGCGTGCCGCCGCGGAGGTGCTCTCCGCCGAACGCGTCGAGGTCCTCGCAAGCGAGGTGGCCGAGCGTGTTCCAGACGTTCGAGACCTGCCGGTGGCCCGTGCCGAACTGATCGAGCCCCGGATAGACGAGCGTGCGCCCGCCGGTGCGCAGCCCGAGCGCGCCGCCTCCCATGAGGACGACGGGGAACTCCTCGCCGGTGGCGTGGTGAGTCTCGCCGTTGTCTCCGATGTAGACGAGCACGGTGTGATCGAGGAGCGTCGCGCCGCGCTCGGGCACGGCTTCGAGCTGTCGCGCGAGCTCGATCATCACGCCGATCTGGAGACGCGACTGCATGTGGATGTAGTCCGCGAGCGCCGGGTCCGTCTCGGACTGATGATGAGTGTCGTGGCGCGGCCGGTGATCGGAGCCGTAGAACGTGTCGAAGTCGTAGCCGGTGCCGATGCCGAGGACCGCGACGTTGGTGAGCCCGCCCTGTAGCGCCGTCGAGATGTGACCGGCCTGCGCGGCCAGCACCGAATAGATGTCCTCCGGCGTGCGCGCGCCCGGGACGCCGGGGAGCGCCGGGATGCTCGCGAGCGAAGCCTCGAGGCGCGTGCGCCGCTCGATGTTCGCCTCGACGGACGCGAGGTAGCTCTCGAGCCTGGCGCGCTCGTCGCTGCTCCCGGGGAACGCGGCGATGGCCCGCGTCACGTCCTCGCGAGCGAAGTCGAGGATGTGTCCCGCGCGATCGAACGCCGGACGATCCGTGATCGCGCCGAACAGCATGTCGAAGGCCTGCCGCGGGTCTCGCACGAGCGGGACGGAGAGACCTGCGCCGAGCGCGCACGTGCCGAAGTCGAGGTTCGCGCCTGGATAGTGAAACGCCGACGCATAGCCGAGGCGCAGCGCGTCGAACGCCGTGCCGGAGAGCAGCGGCAGACGCGAGAGATGCGCGTCGATCGTCTCCCCGGACGGCCGCGCGCCCGAGGTGCGCGTCGAGCTCAGTACGCCGTGGTAGGCGGTGTGACCGCCGCCCGTGATCTTCGACGAGAGCCCGAGCACGACCGCCGTCTTGGCCGCGAGCGAGCCGAGGTCCTGGAGCGCGATGGCCTGATCGAGGTCACCCGAGGTCTCGATCGGGCTCGTGTGCCGGTAGCGCTCGGGCCAGTAGCGCGAGGCTCCGACCGGCGCGGCGAGCGACGCGTCGAGCGCGGCGCGCGTGGAGGGGCTGAGCACCGACACGGGCTCGTAGCCGTTGCCTTCGACGAAGAAGACGAAGCGCGGGTAGGTCGGAGTGTCCGCTCGCCCGAGGCGCGAGAGGAGCGGGCCGAGGAGCGCGGCGCCCGCGGCCGTGCCGGCGAGGCGCATGAGCGAACGACGTGAGATCGCTTTGTTCACGAGCCATCTCCTTCGTCGTGTCGATAGAGGAACGCGTCGCTCGTGAGCAGCGTCTCGAGCATCGCGAAGAACGAGCCGCCGGCGAACGCCGTCTCCATGCTCGCGAGCGTGCACGCATCCGCCGGGCTCTCGTCCCGTCCCATGAAGTGCCGGAACACGTTCCTGATGAAGCAGCGTCGCGCATAGGGCGACTCCGCGAGCGCCTCGACGAGATCGATCGCGTCCACGTAGCTTCGGTTCAGCTCGGGCGCCGGGGAGTTCGTGATCGTCGTCGATCCGTCGGGCGGATGGCCGTGATCCTCCATGCGCAGGAACCCTGCGTGGTTGTAGATCTCGAACGGGTACCCATACGGGTTCATCTCCGCGTGGCACGTGATGCACGCCGAGCCCGGCTGTTCGGTCGCGTGCGCCACGCGGTCGCGCGCCCTTTGATCGGGCGCGTGTGGTCCGAGCATCGCGGGCACCGAGACGAGCTCGAGGCCAGGCACGTCGTCGCAGAGCAGGCTCTCGCGGATCCAGTGGCCGCGGTGGACGAGCGACGCGTCGTCCTCGAGGTTGTTCCCGTGGGCGGCCAGGAACGCGGGATGCGTGAGCATGCCGGCGCGCTCTGCCTCGGGCAGCGTGACCCAGCGCGCGGCGCGCGTGTCGTCGACGTCGGTCGCGAGGCCGAACACGCGGTCCACCTCGCTGACGCCGAAGCTCGTGCAGAAGCCTATCGCCGTGTAACAGCTGCCGATGCGGAAGTCGCCGCAGTCGCTCGGCATCGTACAGGGGCGCGTGCGATCGATCCCGACGAGGTTCGAAGCGACGCGGAACGTGCGCGTCGTGAGGAGCGCGCGGAAGACGTCCTGTCCGTTCTCCTCGGCCTCGATCACCGTGCGCGCCACCGTGTCGTCGAAGAGCGGGAGAAGCGTCTCGCGACTGTAGCGGCTCGTGATGAGGTCGTAGCCGGTCGCCTCGGCGTTCGAGCGATCGACGACCCAGCGGCTGGTCGCGTTCGGCGTGTCCTTGAAGACGACCTCGGCGCCGTCGACGTCGAGCCACTCGCGGAAGAACCGCGTGATGCCTTCTGACAACCAGTACTCGCCGCGCTCGCGGAGCGCCTGATCGAGCTGGCTCGATCGGTACTCCTCGCTCATCAGGTCGACGCGCATGGGGTCGAGCCCTCCGCGGTATCGACCGAAGAGCGCCCGCAGCGTCTCGGGCTGGCTGATCGTGCCCGCGACGACCGCGTCCCGAACCTCGGCGAGCCGACCGTCGCTGACGTCCGCGCGTGACCAGTCGGGATGACCCGCCGGATCTGCCGGCGGATCTCCCCAGAGCGTGGACGACACCGGATGCGCACCGAGGAATCGCCCGACCGCGAGGCCGAGCTCCTCGTCGCTCAAGCGCCTGCGGGCTCCCGTCCCTTCGCCGATCTCGCTCCGGAAGAGCGCGCCCGCCATGAGCCGAGCGCCCGACACCACGGTACGCAGCGTCTCCTCGCGGGCGGCGCTGCTGAACGGGCCCTCGGCGGAGATCTCTCGGTCGAGCAGCGCGCGCACGCGAGCGTGCTCGTCCGGCGTGGGCGTCCGGAAGAGAGCGCCGTGGAGCAGGAGCGTGTCGACCCAGGCGTCGCGATCGGCGTCCGACGGGCTCTCCACGTAGAAGCTGTTCACCGTGCCGGAGTACACCGTCCACCAGCGGCCACCGACCGAGGGCCCTTGTCCGCGCGTGACCCAGGGCTGGCTCGCCGCCGGCAGCGTGATCAGGAGGAGCTGCAGCGTCGTCGTGTCGATGCCCAGGTCGCCCACGTAGGTGGAGTAGTGCTCGGGCGGCACCTCGAGCGGGTTGGCGGCGACGGTCTCGTCGCTCCACTGGCGGCCGAGCGGTGTTCCCGACGCGAAGCTGAACTCACGACGATCGATCCGGCGCAGGCGCGCCGGCGAGCTCGTGTCGGCGGTCGGGTCCGCGCACGCGAACACCATCTCCTGCGGATAGAGGTTGGGGTTCGTGATGATCGCCGGCGGCGGCGGTGGGTTCGTGCCTGCGCACCAGACCTCGGCGCCACGCTGGATCCACGCCTCGACCGGGCCGGGCTGAGGATGCGGACCGCTCGCGCCGAGCGGCATCCACCAGGCGCTCGGGTAGTCGCTGGGCTGTGGCCCCGCGACGCGAAGGAAGAGCTCGCTCGCGAGCGGCTGCATCGGCGTGACGATCGGGTGCCCGGGGCGAAGCGACGACATCGCACCGACGAGGCTCTCGAGCGCCTCGAAGCGAAGGTCCGGTGCCTGGCTGCCGCCGTGACACGCGATGCAGCCGTTCTCAGCGAAGAAGTGCGAGACATCGAGCGCGCTCGCGCACGGCTCGAGCTGCGTCGCGCCGTCGGACGCTACGCCCGAGTCTTCCGTGGCCGGCGTCTCGCCGCAGCCGACCGCCAGGATGCAAGCGAGCGCGAGGGTGCACGCCTGCAGCGAGATCCGCCGCGCTCGTCGCCTGTTCGTGACCCGGGTCGGAGCTTCGAGTGGATGCATCGCGTTCGATGGTCCGCGAGTGGCGACGGCCAGGTCAAGGCGCGTTCCGCGGCGGGGGGTCCTCGTCGATCCGCGCAACATCGGCGGCGTGGACTGCGGCTGGAATGGCAGCGAGATCGTGGTCGTGTGATGGCGCGGGTCGGGAGGCGGCGCCTTCAATACGATCTTCTTGCAGCGAGTACGCCCGACGTTTCTCTGAGCGCCACGGGTCGACGTCGCTACGAATGGTCTCTGGCGGAGCTCAGCCGACGGGGGCGCGCAGCATGCGCACGACCCAGTTCACGTGCCGCGTGGGAACGGGGCCGCGCGCGTGCTCCTTCATCATGTCCGTCTCGAGGACGCGGCGATGGTCCGCCAGGTTCGTGGCGAAAGACGAGCCGCGCACGACCTGGCCTGACGGGCTGAGCTGACGTCCCGCGATCTGCGCCCTTGCGAGCACGGCGAGGCACGCGAGGCGGAGCAGCTCATACCGCTGCTCCTCGTGGCCCCGCTCGGGCGCGACCGAGACGATCAGCTTCCCGAACGTCGGATCCTTGTTGAGGAGCCTGTCGCCGACCTCGAACCCGACGTCGAAGCGCACGCCGAGGTCGGCGATGCCCACCACGCCCTCGGCGCGCAGCGCGCTCAGGACCTCCTGACCCGACGGAACCTCGATCTTGTCGAACACGCCCGCGTTCGGCAGAAAGAGCCCGCGCTCGCCGTCGCGCGAGTCCTTCACATCGGCGCGCCAGGACTCTGCGTTCACGCGTAGCTCGCGCGCGACGTGCGTTCGGACGACGTCGTCCTGAGCGAAGGCGATCGGCGCGCCGCGCGCGATCTCCACCTGGAGGCGGACCAGATCGAGCGGCTCGAGCGTGTCCCCGCGACGGATCCGGTGCGCCTCCTCCGTCACCGGGTGCTCGACCTGGATGCGCGTGTTCATCTCGAGCAGGTAGAAGTGCCCGTCCTTGTACATGAGCTCCACGGTGCACGCGCCTACGTATCCGCACGCATCGGCGATGCGGACCGCGATGCCCTGGATGCGCGCCTCCAGCTCTGGCTGCGCGCGCAGGAGGGCGGGCGGCGCCTCTTCCTGAATCTTCTGGCTGGCGCGCTGCTCGGTGCAGTCGCGCATCCCGAAGTGGCGCGTGTTGCCGTAGCGATCGCGCAGCACCTGCACCTCGAGGTGCACGGTCTCGGGGATGTTCTGCTCGAACATGACCCCCTGATCCCAACCGTTCGCGCGGATCTCCTCGAGGACCTTCGAGACCGCGGCTGGGACCCCGCTCGGCGTCAGGATCACGACCTGACCGCGGCCACCGCCGCCGTTGGCCGCCTTGAGCCGACCGGGGAACGTGAACTTGCCCGCCGCGTGCGCTTCCTCGATCCGAAGCGCGATGGTGTCCGGCTCGCTCGACTCGAGCATGATCCCGGGGGTCACGGCCGCAGGGTCTTGAGCCTCGGCGAGCGCTCGAAACTTCCGCTTGTCGCCCGCGCGCTCCACGACGTCCTGCATCGGGCCCACGAACGCGATGCCCGCGCGGCGGAAGTGCTGAATGGCGGCGCCGTTCTCCGCGAGCGGACCGTACCCGGGATAGAGCGCCGAGCGCGCGAGCACCGCATCGGCCTGCTCTCCGAAGCGCGCGCGATAGGCCTCGCGGATGCACAGCGTCATCTGCTGGGGGCTCGCGTACGTCTCGCGGAAGGTACCTTCGAGCGGAATGCCGAAGCCGCCGCCCTTCGTCGCGAGCCGGACCTGCAGCGCGTCGGGATCGTCGAGCCGGCTGTAGAGGACGACGGGCAACATTCCTCCGGCGAGCGCGACCCGCACCGCGCGGACACCCATCTCGCCCTTGTCGGCGATGATGAGGTACTCGAGCGCGCCCTCGCCGACCGTCGTCGCGGGCAGACGACGAAGATCGTAGGTGGCGAGGTAGACCAGATCGCAGACGCGAGGCGTGCTCGCGTGGAGCCGCGCTGCCTCCTCACGAAGACGCTCGCGAAGGGCCGAGAACGATTCGGCATGCAGGTGCACGGAAGCGAGAAACCGGAGCGCATCGTCGCTCGGCTCGGCTTCGACCTCGAGCACGGATGCGAGCGAGTCCCACGCGGCCTCGGAGAATTCGCGCGCGGCGTCGGCTGTGACCTCGGCGCGCGCGCGATCGATGCGCGCGAGGAGCATGCGAAGTCGCGCCGGGCCATCCTCGGCGCTGCGCATGAGCGGCGCCTCCCACGCGAAGTGCGTGAGCCAGGCGCTCGCGTTGGCGATCAGGTAGCGAAGCGCCACGAGCCGATGGCCGCATGCGCCCAGCGGGAGCGACAGCAGCTCTGGCAGGCGGGCGCCGGGCACGCCGATCGCAGTCGAGAACACGGCGTTGCAGCCGATCGTGCCGGTGGCAGGAACCACCTGAGCACGCATCGCGGCGAGAAGGTCCGTCTCGCGCGTCGCGCGGTAGGTTTGGTGCTGCGGCATGAGACCTCGGGAGTGCGGTTCGCCGGCTCGTACTACGAAAGACGCCCGAGGTCATGGGGCGGCCGTGAGCGCCGATGCGTGAGACCGCTCGAGGCGCGTCGGAGCTCTCGGTGTGGTCCTCGAGGGCGATCGAGCGATCGTCTGCGGCCAGCGCGACGCCTACGACCCGCGCGCAGTCCACGACAGCTTCCCTGCTCGTCCGCTGCCTCCACTCCCGGCGCGGATCGCTGCGCAGGGCGCTCAAGCCGGGAGCGGCGCCGACGGAACGCCTTCGCGCAGCCGCAGCTCGCGGTAGACGATGTACGCGAGCGCACCGATCGAGCCGAGGCCGACGCTCGCGGCGAGGAACGGCCAGGGGTTGATCCCGTGGCGACGCGCGTCCGGGACGATCCAGAACGACGCGATCCCCAGCGCGATCCCGACGTCGAGCAACATCTGCAGCCCCCAGCCGCCTTCGAGCGCGAGCGTGAGGAAGCCGAGCGGACCGTGCTCGACGGCGACCCACGTGCTGAAGACCGTGAACGAGACGAAGACGACGAGCGCGAGCGCGAGGTTGCGGGTCATGAGTGCCTCTCTCCTGGTGCGAGCCGCGAGTCGTTCGCGTCTCGTGGGCTCACTGTGACGTCGCACGTCACGACCTCCATGACCTCGGAGGTCATGCTGCGCGCGCCGCGTCCCGAGTAGGCTCCCGGTCATGCAGGCCCTTCGTCACGGCAGTCCGTTCGGCACCCAGCTCCGCACGCACCGGCAGTCTCGGGCCCTCAGTCAGGAGCGCCTCGCGGACGCAGCGGAGGTCTCGACGCGTCACCTCTCGTGCCTCGAGACGGGCCGTGCGTCGCCGAGCCGCGAGATGGTCCTCGTGCTCGCGAGCGCCCTCGATCTTCCGCTCCGCGATCGGAACACGCTCCTGGATGCAGCCGGCTTCGCGGCGGCCTATCGCGAGTCGAGCCTCGATGCGTCCGGCATGCGCGATCTCGATCGCGCGATAGGTCACCTCCTCGCGAAGCTGGACCCGTACCCGGCCATCGTGGTGGACAGGCGCTGGAACATCCTCCGCACGAACGCCAGCGCGGGGCGCTTCTTGCCGCTCCTGCTCCCGCCGGACGCGCCAGCCGAGATCGCGACGAACGCGATCCGCGCAGTGCTCGATCCGCGCGGCGCGCGTCCGTTCATCGTGAACTGGAGCGAGGTCGTCCTGTCGATCGTCGAGCGCGCCAAGCTCGAGCTCGCGCGCGAGGCCGACGTCGAAGGCCGACGCGCGCTCTACGACGAGCTGCTGGCGTATCCGGGAGTGAAAGAGGCGATGAAGACCTCGGTCGGCACGGGGCCGCCGCTCCCTTTCCTTCCGGTGCACCTGCGCCGCGACGGGATCGAGGCGCGCTTCTTCACGATGCTCACCACGATCGGTACGCCGCTCGACGTCACCGCGGAGGAGCTGCGCATCGAGGCATACTTCCCGGCGGACGAGGCGACCCGAACGCTGATGGACATGATGGCCGCGAGCGCGGTCTCCTGAGCCCCCCAATCGAGCGATCGCCCGACGTTCTCGGCCGATCGCGCGATCCCGTCGAGGTGACCGTGGCATCCCACCGCAGCTGTGACGTCTAGCCCCGCGCTGGGGTCCTGCCCTCGGGGCAGCAGGCCCCATCGCCGGCACGGCAGCTGCTCAGGCCGCCGCATGAGCAAGATCCTACGTGGTGTGACCGCAGGCGTTGGCGCGAAGTGGATGGGCGGCGGCTGCCTGAGCACCGTCCTGATCTTCGTCGTCCTGTGGGTGGTCTTGGGTCGCTTCCACATCTTTCAGTGATCGATCGAGCGTGGCACGAGGACCCGCGCTCGCGACGGCACGCTCCTCGCACAGGGGTGTCTCCTCGAGCGGCTCGCCATCCGAGCAGAGATGGATGACTCGTGGAAAGCAGCATCGTGAAGAAGGTGGTCTCTTTCCTCGCCGCAGCGGTGGGCGGGCTGCTCGTGGTGGCCTCGGCCGCCGCGCCCACGCTCGCGCAGCAAGGCTCGGCCCTCACGCGGACGGTGATCGTCGTCGTGCGCAGCCTCCGGAGTGACAGCGGCCAGCTGATCGGCGGCCTCTACACCTCGGCGAGCGTGTGGCTCGGTGAGGATCGTGCGGCGGCCAACTGCCACGCACCGATCCACCGGGGCGAGGCCCACTGCGTCTTCGTGGTCCCCGTCACGGACCACATCGCCTTCGCCGGCATGCACGACGAGGACGGGAACGGCCAGATGAACCGCGACATTCTCGGCCTTCCGCAGGAAGGCTACGCGTTCTCGAACGACGTCCGCGAGCCGTTCGGGCCGCCGACGTTCGAGGCTGCCTCGTTCACCCCGCGCGCGCTTCATCCGTTCATCATCCACGCTCGCTACGGCATCTGAGCGAACCGATGAGCCTTCGTTCCCAGCGCATCCGGGCCTGGCTCGGGACGCGCCCGCCAGATCTTGCTCGCCGTCCTCGTCCTGCTCGTGGCCGCCCGAGTCGCGCTGCCGTACGTCATCGAGCGCGTCGTCAACGATCGCCTCGCCCACATGGACGGATATCGCGGGAGCGTGCTCGACGTCGACGACCTCGTTCCGATCACGATCAGCCAGGACAGCGGCGCGCTCCAGCTCATGGTCCGACTCGATCCCCGCACGGCGTGGAGCGCCCTTCGGCGAACTGGCACGCCGATCGATCGATCGCGCCGACCGAGGGGTGAAGAGACGCGCGTGCGGGGCCCGACGTCTCGCATGAGGCCGAACGCGGCGATGAACGTCGCCGCCTGCCGCAGGAGAGGCTCCGAGCCTCGGCACGGGCGCTGCTCTGTCGGGGGGACCGCGAGCCTCTCGCGGCGGAGAAGAAGAAGATGATGATGAAGAACAAAGCCGTGTTCGGGATCGTGGCTTCGCAGGCGGAAGCGGAGGGGCTCATCTCCGAGCTCCAGTCGAAGGGATTCGCCGCAGGCGACATCTCCGTGCTCTTCCCGAACAAGGGCCAGACGCGAGACTTCGCGGTCGCTCTCGGCACGAAGGGCCCCGAGGGCGCAGTGCTCGGAGGCGGCACCGGCGGCTTCGCGGGCGGCGCGTTCGGCCTGCTCCTCGGGATCGGCGCCCTCGCGATCCCAGGCTTCGGCCCGCTGATCGCGGCGGGACCGATCATGGCGGTTCTGAGCGGCGCAGCGGTGGGCGCGGCGGTCGGCTCGGTCGTGGGCGGCCTCGTCGGGCTCGGCATCCCCGAGATCCAGGCGAAGGCCTACGCGGGCAAGATTCAGGGCGGCAACATCCTGGTCTCCGTACACACGGAAGACAGCGCACAGCTCGATGTCGCGCTGAAGATCTTCGAGGGGCGAGGCGCCGCCGACGTCCACGCGACGAGCGAGAGCGCGGTTCCGCGGGTCGCGACGCCGCCTGAGGTCCCGCCCGCGACGCCGCACGTCTGAACGAGATACCGACGCGACCCAGAAGGATCGACTGATGGACCACAAGAGAATCTCCCGCTGCTTGATCACGCTCGCGATCGTCGTCGCCGCCTCGGGCATCGGCTGCTCTCACGCCGAGCCCGAGACGAGCCACGCCCACCGATCGACGACCGCGGGCGACGAGCGTCGCGCCGAGGCCTCTCGTACGGAGGCGCAGACCGCCGAAGACGAGACCCAGCCGGAGCGCACGGTCGCCGCAACCGACGCCCCGACCGCGCTCGATCAGGGTGAGAGCGCCGACGACCTCGAGATCACGCGGCAGATCCGCGCCGCCGTGTTCGCGGACTCCGCGCTCTCGTTCGGCGCACGCAACTGCACGATCATCACGCGCGCCGCGGTGGTGACGCTGCGGGGCGACGTCGGCTCCAACGCGGAGCGCGATGCCATCGACCGCCACGCCCACGAGGCCGCCGGCGTCCGGCAGGTCGACGACCTCCTCGCGGTCACGCACTGACCGACGCTGCGCGGCGCGCACCTCGGGCCCGACGACGTGCACGCGCGGACGGCGGCGCTCGGGTGCGTCCATGGACGGGCCATCGTCGGCGCATGCCGAGCATCCTCGTCCCGACTTCGTCGTCTATCCGGTGGACCTCCACATGGAGCACCTCGACCGCGACATGGCCGCGATCCCGGCGCGGCTTCGCAAGAAGCTGCAGGCCCGGAAGGAGCTCTGAACGCCCAGACCGGAGGCGAGTACCCTCGGGGCGTGTTCATCGGTCACTACGCGCCCGCGCTCGCCCTCAAGCCCCTGGCGCCGCGCGTGCCGCTCTGGGTGCTCTTCGTCGCGGTCCAGCTGCTCGACTTCGGGTGGGACGCGCTCGTGTTCCTCGGCGTCGAGCACGTCCGCATCACACCGGGGATCACAGCGGCGAACGACCTCGACCTCTACGACATGCCTCTCACGCACAGCCTGGTCGCGGCGCTCGTCTGGTCGGCGGTCGCCGCGCTCGCCGCGTGGCGGCTCACGCGAGGAGGCGAGCGCGAGCGTCGCGTCGCAGGCGGTGTCGTCGGTCTCGCGGTCCTCTCGCACTGGCTGCTCGATCTCGTCGTCCACCGCCCAGACCTCACCCTGGCGGGTGAGAGCACGGCGCACGTCGGCCTCGGCCTGTGGAACTACCCGGTCCTCGAGACCTCGCTCGAGGTGGGCCTCGTGATCGCGGGCGGCCTTCTCGCCGCGCGCGCGCCGGCGCGCAGACGCGCGGTGCTCGCATTGACGAGCGTGCTCGCGCTGGTCGCGGTGGTGGAGCGGCTCGTCCCGCCTCCGGCGACCGTCACGCAGCTCGTCGTGAGCGCGTTCGCCGCGTACGTGGTGTTCGCCGGCGCGGCGGCGCTGGTGGACCGCGCCGAGCGCTCGAATCGTTGATTTTGCACGCACCGCGCGCGCGGGAGCCGGGGTGGGACGCCTCTCACGGCGCGGGTTTGCGGTTGGCGCCGGTCCCGACGACACTCGCGCCCCATGTTGCACCAAGCCTCCGCCCCGAGCCCGCAGATCTCCGCTGCGCCGGCCCTGATCGACTGCTTCGAGCCCGCCACGCGCGAGCCGCTCGGATCCGTTCCCGTCGACGGGCCCGACGCGGTCCGCGAGGCGGTCGCCCGGTCGCGCGCCGCGCAGGTCGCGTGGGGCAAGAGCACGTTCGACGAGCGGCGAAAGCTGCTCCGCCTCGTGATGGCGCACGTGCTCGACCACGCTGACGAGCTCTGCGACGTGGTGGTCAGGGACGCGGGCAAGACGCGCGAGAACGCGATCCTCGGCGAGGTGTGGCCGGTCTGCGAGAAGATGAGGTGGACGATCGCGAACGGAGAGAAGCACCTCCGCCCCGAGCGCATGTCCTCCGGCCTCTTCCTCCACAAGAAGGCGACCATCCTCTATCAGCCGCTCGGCGTGATCGGCGTGATCTGCCCGTGGAACTACCCGCTCCAGAACGTCCTCGGCCCGACCATCCCCGCGCTCTTCGCCGGCAACGGCGTCGTCGTGAAGGTGAGCGAGCAGGTCGCGTGGTCCTCCGAGCGCATCCAGCGGATCTTCGACGAGGCGCTCGACGCCGTCGGCTACTCGCGTGACCTCGTTCGCATCGTGAACGGCTTCGGAGCGACGGGCGCCGCGCTCGTGAAGAGCGGCGTCGACAAGATCGTGTTCACCGGCTCGGTCGACAACGGCCGACGGATCCTCGAGGGCTCGGTCGAGAACATCACGCCGGTCATCCTCGAGCTCGGGGGCAAGGACCCGTTCATCGTCTGCGAGGACGCGCACCTCGAGCAGGCGGTGCACGCGGCGCTCTCGGGCGTCTTCATCGCGGCGGGCCAGAACTGCATGTCGGCCGAGCGGGTGCTCGTGCACGACGCGATCTACGATCGCTTTCTCGCTCGCGTGACGGAAGAGGTCGCGAAGCTGCGCACGGGCGCGCCGTCCGATGGGCTGGTGGACATGGGCGCGATCGTCTCGCCCCAGCAGGTCGACATCGTGGAGAGGCTCGTGAACGACGCGCTGCTGAAGGGCGCGAAGGCGGTCGTCGGCGGAAAGCGCCGCACGGGGCGCGGCCAGTTCTTCGAGCCGACCATCCTCGTCGACGTGAAGACGGACATGGCCATCATGAAAGAGGAGCTCTTCGGGCCCGTGATGTGCGTCATGCGCTACCGCACCGAGGACGAGGCCATCGCGATCGCGAACGGCACGCGCTTCGGGCTCGGCTCGACCGTGATGAGCCGGAGCCCGGCGCGCGCACGCCGCCTCGCCGAGCGCCTGCGCGTCGGCTCGTGCACGA
Source organism: Polyangiales bacterium (assembly GCA_038252025.1). Taxonomy (GTDB): domain Bacteria; phylum Myxococcota_A; class Polyangia; order Polyangiales; family Sandaracinaceae; genus JBBSAT01. The sequence continues at coordinate 24,060 of JBBSAT010000047.1, forward strand.
TCAACGACTTCGGCTTCACCTACATGGCGCAGGATCTCCCGTTCGGCGGAGTCGACGCCTCGGGCTTCGGCCGCCTCAACGGCCGCGAGGGGCTGCGTGCCTGCACCAACAGCAAGGCGATCCTCGAGGATCGCTTCCCGCTGCACATGCCGGCGAAGCTCTACCCCGTCGAGAAGGGCGTCTACGAGCTCGCGCGCGACGGCATTCGCGCGCTCTATCAGCCGACCCTGCGCGGGCGCGCGCGCGCTGCGATCGGCCTCGTTCAGGGCCTGCGCCGGGCGAAGTGACCGTGGAGTCCTTCGACTACATCGTCGTCGGCGGCGGCTCGTCCGGCTGTCTCGTCGCCGCGCAGCTCTCCGAAGATCCGAGCGTCTCGGTCCTCCTGCTCGAGCACGGCGACTCGGCCGAAGAGCATCCCGAGACGCTCACCTCGAACGGCTACAAGGAGGCCTTCGCGAACGACAGCCTCGTCTGGGAACGCTTCAGCGAGACGAGCCCGCGCTGGGGCGATCGCCGCCTCTTCATGGGCTCCGGCCATGGCCTCGGCGGCGGCAGCTCGATCAACGCGATGGTCTACACGCGCGGCAGCAAGCTCGACTACGACGAGTGGCCCGCGGGCTGGAAGTGGAACGACGTCGAGCCCGACTTCCAGTCGATCGAGGCGCGCCTCCGCCCCAACCGCCGTCCGGAGACCGAGTTCACCGAGGCGTGCCTCATGGCCGCCGAGGCCGCCGGCTTTCGACGCCGTGAGGACCTCAACGACGGCGATCTCAGCGGCGTGCTCGGCTACGAGTGGATGAACTACGAAGGCGACGCGCGTCGCGGATCGTACGTCGCCTATCTGCGCCCCGCGCTCGGCCGTCCGAACCTGCACGTACGGACGCGCGCAGACGTTCACCGGCTGGTGCACGGCGAGAGCGGGATCGCTGGCGTTCGCTACGAGCACGCCGGCTCGCTGAAGGAGGCGCGCGCCACGCGTGAGGTGGTGATGTGCGCCGGCGCGCTCGAGACGCCGCGCGTCCTCATGCTCTCGGGCATCGGGCCGAGCGCTGCGCTGCGTCGCGTGGGGCTCCCGGCGATCCACGACGTCCCCAGCGTCGGCGAGAACCTCCACGATCATCCGAACGTCTGCGTCTTCTTCCGCGGCAACCGCGACGTCGACTGCGCGCATCCGCAGCTCTACGGGTTCCATCGCGCGCACGCGTCCACCGATCTCCCGAAGGGGATGAGCGACACCTGCTACGTGTTCTATCCGGCGAAGAGCTCGCTGCGCGAAGCGATGATGCGCATCCTCCCCGGCCTGGTCCTACCGGCGCCCGTGTACGACGTGAAGGGGATCACGAAGGCGCTCCGTCGGGGCATCGGCGCCGCGTTCGGCAGCGCCGCGCTCCGTGCGCAGGTCGCGCGCGTGTACGGGATCGTCGTCATCCTCGGAAAGCCGAAGAGCCGCGGTCGGGTGCGGCTCGCTTCCGCGGATCTGAACGCGCCCTCGATCATCGACCCCGGCTACTTCGCAGATCCCGAGGATCTCGAGACGATGGTCCGCGGCGTCGAGCGCGCGAGAGAGATCGCCGGCGCGGGCCCGCTCGCCGCATGGGGCAACACGGAGGTCTTCCCCGGACCGCTCGGCCGCTCGCACGCGGGCATCGAGAGCTGGATCCGGCAGAACGTGATGACGACCTATCACTACGCCGGCACCTGCGCGATGGGCGAGAGCCTGGCTTCGGTCACCGACGCGCGGCTGCGCGTGCGGGGCGTGCCGGGCTTGCGGATCGCCGATGCATCGGCCATTCCTGTGACGCCGGTCTCGGCGATGAACGCACCGACGATGCTGGTCGGCCATCGGGCGGCGAGCTTCCTCCTCGAGGAACGCCGCGGCTCGAGCGCCGGTAGAGGTCTCGAGATGAGCGGGCAAGCATGCTGAACGAGCTCGGTTTCCACGTGGCCCTCGGCGTCACCTTCGCGGTCGACGCGCTGCTCCTCGGCGGGCTCGCCTGGATGTTCCACCAGCCGCGCTTCGCGAAGTGGCACATCCGCGAGCGCATGGAGATGAAAGGCGTCTCCACCCGGCAGTACCTCCAGAACATCGTGCCGAACGGTCTGCTCTCGACGGTCGCGACCGTGGGTCTGATCTACGGCCTCTCGCCGTGGACGATGACCACCATGGAGAGCCCGTGGTGGTGGAGCGTCCTCCAGGGCTTCGCCGTGCTCTTCGTGTACGACTTCGCGTACTACTTCCTGCACCGTCTCTTCCACGCCCGAGCCGTCTTTCCGCTCGTGCACGTGGTGCATCACCGCGCGCGCTTTCCCCACGCGATGGACAGCCTCTACCAGAGCCCGGTCGAGCTGTTCGCCGGGCTCGGGCTCTTCATGGCCGTCGTGCTCGTGATCGGGCCCATCCACTGGATGGTGTTCATCACGCTCTTCTTCCTCTACTCGACTCTGCACATCGTCATCCACTCGGGGATGATCTTCCCGCACCCTCTGTTCGCGGTGATCAACGACCTGACGATGAAGCATCACCGCCACCACCTGAACAAGCACGGGCACAACTTCGCGTCGGTCACGCCTCTGCCCGACTACGTGTTCCGCACGCTCGCCTGAGCGTCGAGAGCGAGGCGGTAGTCGAGATCGAGGCGCTATGGCGCCCCCACCGACCCTCGGCCTTTCGCCGGCGCGTCCAGCACCTGTCGGACCTTGCGCCGCAGCGTGTCGGGCGTGAACGGCTTCTGTAGAAACGCGATCGCCGACGAGAAGACACCGTGCCGTATGGCGCTGTCGTCGGTGTAGCCCGACATGCAGAGCACCAGCATGTCCGGCCTGCTCTCGAGCAGGCGAGTGGCCAGCACCGGACCGCTCATCTGCGGCATCGCCACGTCCGTGAGGAGGAGATCGATCGTCCCGGCGTGCTCCGTAGCGACGAGCAGCGCGTCGCCCGGGCTTCGGGCCTCGATGACGTGATAGCCGAACCGAGCGAGGATCCCACGGGCCACCGTGCGAACCGCATCGTCGTCCTCCACCAGGAGGATCGTCTCCGAACCGCGCGCCGCCTCGGGCGGCAGCGCCGCGTGCGTCCGCGTGACGAGAGCTGCCACCTCCGGAAGGTGGATCGTGAAGATGGTGCCCTTCCCCATCTCGCTCTCGACCCAGACGGTGCCGCCGCTCTGCTGCACGATGCCGAACACAGTGGAGAGCCCGAGGCCGGTCCCCTTCCCGATGCCCTTCGTCGTGAAGAAGGGCTCGAAGACGTGTGACAGCGTCGCCTCGTCCATGCCGACTCCCGTGTCACTGACCATGAGCGCGACGTAGGGTCCAGGCGTCAGGCCGACGCGCGCGCGTGCGAGCGCCTCGTCGACGAGGACGCGTCGCGTCTCGATGATGAGCTGCCCGCCGACGGGCATCGCGTCGCGCGCGTTCACGGCGAGGTTCATCACCACCTGCTCGATGCTGCTCCTGTCGACCTTCACCTGACCGAGGTCTTCGGCCTGAACCGACGCGAGGTCGACGTCCTCGCCGAGCACTCGGCGCAGCATCTTGTCCATCGCTCCGAGCACTTCGTTGAGGTTCACGACCGTCGGCGCGAGCACCTGCTGGCGGCTGAACATCAAGAGCTGTGTCGTCAGGTCCGCGGCGCGGCGCGCGGCCTTGCAGATCTCGTCGAAGTCCCCCTGCATCGGGTCGTCCGGCTTCAGATCGCCCATCGCCAGCTCGCCGTAGCTGATGATCACCGAGAGCAGGTTGTTGAAGTCGTGGGCCACCCCTCCCGCCAGGCGGCCGATCGCTTCCATCTTCTGCGCCTGGCGAAGCTGCGCTTCGGTGCTCTCGAGCGCCGCCTCCGCGCGCGCTCGCTCGCGCTCGGCCGCCCTCTGCCCCGAGAGGTCCATGATGAGGCTGATGACTCGCGTGCCCGACAACGTCGCGAGCGCCACGAGCACCGGTACGCGCGACCCATCCTTGCGGAAGTACTCCTTCTCGTAGGGTTGAACCGTCCCGGGGCTCACCAGCTGGCGGTTCGTCGTCCGGGTCGTCTCGCGCCACTCCGGAGGCGTCATCCGCGGACCGTCGAGCTTCCCGTCACGAAGGTCTGCCCGGGTGTATCCGAGGGTCTCGAGCACTGCGTCGTTGGCCTCGAGCCAACGACCCGTCGCCTCGGCGATCACGATCCCGAATACACCGCTCTCCCAGAGCCGGCCGAAGCGCAGCTCGCTCTCCTCGAGGCCCTCGACCGCGAGCCTTCGCTCCGTGACGTCGCGAAAGTTGCCGACGACGGCGGCGACCGACGGATCGTCGAGCCGGTTCACCAGCGTCGCCTCGATCCAGCTGATCGTGCCGTCCGGGCGGAGCGCGCGGAACTCCATCACGTCGCTGGCCGCCCTCGTCGTGCAGACTCGCCGGCAGGACTCCGCGGCGCGCGCGCGATCGTCCGGGTGGACCCAGCTGCCGATGAGATCACCGTCGAGCTCGTGGGCCCCGGGCCCGAAGATGTGCTTCCCGCCAGCGCTCACGAAGAGGAGCCGCCCCTCCGCGTCGGTCAGAGCGATGCCCTCGTCGCTCCGGTCGATCAGCGCGCGGAAGCGGGCGGCCTGCAACCGAAGCGCCTCGTCGGCAGCGCGCCGAGCAGATCGCACCTGATGCTCGCGCAGCTCGCGCTCCACGGCAGGCGCGAGACGCGTGAGGTTGTCCTTCAGGACGTAGTCGTGAGCACCAGCGCGCATCGCGTCGACGGCAGACTCGTCGCCGACGGTGCCGGACACGATGATGAACGGCAGGTCGTGAGGCGTCTCGTGCAAGACCGCGAGGGCAGCCAGCGCGCTGAACCTCGGCATCGACCAGTCGCTGATGACGAGATCGAACGCCCTCTCCGCGAGAGCGTTCCGCATGTCCTCCGGGGTCTCCACGCGCAAGATCTCGAGGTCCCGGCCGATCTCCCGTAGCGTACGCGCCACGAGCTTCGCGTCCGACTCCGAGTCCTCGACGAGCAGTACACGAAGCGTCGTCACGCCAAGCCCTTCGGCGCGGGTGGCGGCTCGTTCAGGAGCAGCCAGAACATTCCGAGCGTCTTGGCCGCCGCAGCGAACTCCGTGAAGTCCACGGGCTTCCGGATGTATGCGTTGGCACCGAGCTCGTAGCTCCGCGCCACATCCTCCTCCTGCTTCGACGAGGTGAGAATGACGACCGGGAGCAGCTTCGTGCGCGCGTCTGCGCGCAGTCGCCGCAGGACCTCGGTCCCGTCGACGCGCGGCAGCTGTAGGTCGAGCAACACGAGCGCGGGCTCCGTGGCCGGGTCGCGACCCTCGTACTTACCCGAGCAGAACAGGTACTCCAGCGCTTCGGCGCCATCGCGCACGACGACGACCTCGTTCGCGACGCCGCACTGGCGAAAGGCGATCAGCGTGAGCTTCTCGTCGGTCGCGTTGTCCTCGACCAGCAGGATGATCTTCGTCATGGCCGGTCCCCCATCGCCGATCCGGGTAGCGTGAAGCGGAACGTCGCGCCGGCTCCGACCGCGCCCTCTGCCCAGATCCGGCCGCGATGGCGGCGAACGATCCTCTGCGCCGTGGCGAGACCGATCCCCGTCCCCGGAAACTCGCTCACGGTGTGCAGTCGCTGAAACGGCGCGAAGAGCTTGTCTGCGAAAGCCATGTCGAAGCCCGCGCCGTTGTCGCGAACGAAGAACGAGCGCTCCCCCACGATCTCGGCGGCCCCGACCTCGATGCACGCCGAAGGCGTCCGAGCGGAGAACTTCCACGCGTTCTCGATCAGGTTGCCGAGGAGAGCGCGGACGAGGTTGCCATCCGCGTCGACGACGAGGCCCGGCTCGACGACGCACCGAACGGCGCGCGCTGGCTCGCTCGCCGTGAGGCGGGAGAAGGCGTCGTTCGCGAGCCCGGACAGGTCGATGCGCCCGACCTTCATGGTGCTGCGGGTCACGCGTCCGAGCGAGAGCAGCGCGTCGATGAGCGCGCCCATCTTCTTCGCGTTGAGGAGGATCTCCTCCAGCCAGTCCTTCCCGTCGGCGTCGAGGGTCGGTCCGTAGTGATCGTGGAGGAGCTGTGCGAAGCCGCTCATTCCGCGCAGCGGTGCGCGCAGGTCGTGCGCGACGGAGTAGCTGAAGGCCTCGAGCTCCTGGTTGGCGTCGCGCAGCGCCTGCGCCGCGGCTCTCGGCGCCGTGAGGTCACGAGTGACCTTGGCGAAGCCGAGCACGTTACCGGTCTCGTCCTTCGTCGCGTTGATGACCACGTCGGCCCAGAAGCGGCTGCCGTCGCGGCGCACGTGCCAGCCCTCCGTCTGAGAGCGCCCTTCGCGGATCGCCGTGGTCAGCTCCGCCGCCGGGGTGCCGCTCGCGCGGTCCTCGGGCGCGTAGAAGATCGAGAAGTCCTGCCCAATGATCTCGGCCGCTGAATAGCCCTTGAGCCTCTCTGCGCCCCGGTTCCACGTCGCGATGCGCCCGTCCGGATGGAGCATGAAGATCGCGTAGTCGGTCACCGAGTCGACGAGCGCGCGGAAGAGCTCTTCCCCGGCCCGGATCGCCTCCAGGTGCCGAACGGCGGCCTCGGCCCGCTTCGTCTCGGTGCGGTCGAGGATGAACGAGATCACCTCGCCCTCCGCTCCCTCGACCACCGCAGATCCGATGAGTACCGGCACCCGCTGCCCATCCTCGTGCACGTACTCCTTCTCGCGGAGCGGGCAGACTCCCGTTCTCCGGAGCGCGAGCGCGGCGCCGGCGTCGCCCTCCTCCCACTCCGGCGCGGTCATCTCGCGTGCGCCGCTGCGGCCCGAGAGCATCTCCTCACGCGTGCGGCCGATGATCGCGACCGCTGCGTCGTTGACCGCGAGCGTGCGGCCGTCGAGCGTCCCGACCACTACGCCGACGATCCCCGATTCGACGAGCCGGCCGAACCGCCGCTCCGCCTGTCGGCGCGCCCGCTCCGTCTCGAGCTCTCTCGCCTGACCGATCGTGTCGCGCTCCCCCAGGTAGGCCTCGCCGAGGACGGCGAGCGCGTGCGAGGCGAAGCGATGCATGATGACCAGCACGGCCGTGAGGCGCGGGGGATCGCCCGTGAACGTCGCGACGACGAACGGCGTGAGCCGCGTGTACATCGCCGCGACCAACCCTTGCCACGTGGCGAAGCTCAGTCCTCGTCGTGCGTACCCGGCCGCTTCCGCGCGAAGGTAGGTCTCGTACTCGTCCCAGCCCCCTGCGAGCGCTCGCTGGATTCGCTCGCGCGCGCCGGCGTGGATCGTCTCGCGGTCAGGCGCGACCTCGACGAGCGCGCCGAGCACGGCGTCGAAATGGACATCGAACACACCCCACAGATCACGCAGCGCAGGCTCATCGCCCGTGGAGAACCAGCTCGACGTCTTCACACAACCCCCCGGGGAAGGCCTGGCCCGACGATACGCTCGCTTCGAGCGCGCCGATACCCCTATCCAACGCGAAAGCGGTACCCCGGATCCCTCCTATCCAGGATGACCGCGCGGGCGCCGTTAGCGACGGTCAGGATCGCGCGCTTCCGCGCGAGATCAGGTGGATGATCGCGACGAAGAGCGCCGCACCGATGATCGACCAGAGCACCGGAAAGGGCTGCCCACTGATCTGGAGCGTGAGCGGCTCCGGCAGCCGGAGCTGCTGCGCGATCCAGGGCCCGATCACCGCTCCGATGAAGCCGAGAACGATCGAGACGACGAGGCCTCCTCGCGTCGAGCCGGCGATGGCGCGCCCGATGGCGCCGCAGATCGCCGCGATGAGGATGAAGAGGATCAGACCGGTGAGGGTGAACGTCATGGAAGCTTCCTGGGCAGCGCTTCGTGCGAGCCGTGACGCGGCACGGTGCAACAACGAAGCCGGATCGCGATGTGGCGGCGGGGCGCCTCGAAAACGCGAAACGCCGCGCCGGTGTGAAGGGCGCGGCGTTTCATGCTTCGAGCGAGCGATGCGTTCAGGGCGTCGCGACGGCCGTCACCGCAGCGCTGCGCTCGAGCGGCCAGAGCGGCGCGCCGGCGAGCGCACCTTCCTCGCCGTACGAGCGGATCACGAACTCGACCTGCACGCCCTGCGTGTGGAGATGCTCCGCGACGGCGAACGCGCGCCGACGACCGAGCGTGAGGTTCTCGTCTGCGGTGCCCGCGGGGTCGGTCATGCCCGCGACGTAGATCACGTCGGTCTCGTGTCGCGAGAGGCAGCCCGCGTACTCGTCGAGGCGCTCACGCGCGGCCGCGTCGAGCTCTGCGTCGCCGGCGGCGAAGAAGACCTGCGCGTTGCCGCACGGCGTGGTCTCGGCCTCGGCCGATGCGTGTGCGGTGCCTCCGGTCGCGGGAGAGCCCTGGTGAGTGCACGCGAGGCCGAGCACGACGGAAGAGAAGACGAGGAAAGACTTGCGCATGATCGAGGAGCTCCTTGGCGTGTCGAAGAACACGACGCGCCGTCGAGCAACGGCTAGGCCACGCTCGGGGAGGTCGGTGGGCGCGAGTCGCTGGCGCGTTTCGTCTCGATCGAGGCAGGATGGCGGCGGGGAGCTCCCCGAAGAAGCGGCATGACGTTCTACACCGGCGATCCCACCTACGACACGATCCTGGCCCTCGCGATGGGGCTCGCCCTGCTCATCGCGATCAGCGCGCCCTTCGTCCCGTCGCCGTACGGAAGGTTCGCGTCCGATCGCTTCGGCCTGAGCCTCGATCCGCGCGCCGGCTGGCTCCTCATGGAGCTGCCCGCGACGGTCGTGTTTCTCGTCGTGTTCTTCCTCGGACCGAATGGCGCCCAGCCGGTCCCGCTGGTGTTCCTGACGGTCTGGTTGATCCACTACGGCAACCGCGGGTTCTTCTTTCCGCTATCCATCCGGTCGCCGCGCGGCTCGAGGGCGAGCTTCAGCGTGATGGTCATGGCGTCCGGCTGGCTCGTGACGTCGCTGCACGGCTACTTGAACGCCGCGTACTTCTCGCACTACGGAACGCAGTACACGACGGCGTGGCTGACCGATCCGCGCTTCATCGTCGGCGCCCTGATCTACTTCGTGTTGCTCGCGCTCAACATTCACTCGGATGC
>JBBSAT010000048.1:0-32383 GCA_038252025.1 Polyangiales bacterium
CGGGAGCGTCGCGAAGGGATCTTCCGCTGCGATGCTCATGACGATCACGAGCATCAAGCAGCCGCCGCCGCCGAGGAAGCCCAGCGCTCCGAACACGACCCACATCCAGCGCGACCTCGGCACCCTCCCCCGGACGTTCACCGCGGTCGGCACGTCTCGCGATGGGCCGGGGACCCTCAAGGGCAGCGGTGCCGCCATCGTCGCGGGGAGCCCGGCGGGAGGAACGCTGCTCATCGCGCTGCTCATCGCGCCCGTCTCGGCGAACGCCGCGGCCACCTGCGCCCCGCCGAGCTGCGCTGGGGCACGTCCATGCTCGCTGGCCTCGAGCACGGCGACGAGGTCGGCGATCGCGACCCCCGCCTCCGGATATCGGTGCCCGGGATCGCGCGCCAGCGCCCGAGAGAACCACGCGTCGAAGCCGGGCGGTAGGAGCCCCTTCGCGAGGAGGTCCTCGGCGCGGAGGCTCGCCGGCGCGAGCGGCTCGATCATGATCTCGACGAGCAGCGCCGTCAGCGAGGAGCCCTCGATCGTGGGCGCCTTCCAGTAGCTCTTGCCCGTCAGCAGATAGAACGCGATCAAGGCGAGCGCCCACACGTCGGTCGCGCAGGTCACGCGCCCCACGTTCGTCTGCTCGGGCGCCATCCACATCGGCGAGCCCACGCCCTGCGTCGTCTTGGCTCCAGCGCCGCCGCTGCTCTCGTGCACGATGGCCGCCACGCCGAAGTCGAGCACCTTGAGGGTGAACGGGATCCCGGCGCGCCGCGGCGTCGCGAGGAAGATGTTCTCCGGCTTCAGATCGCGGTGCACGATGCCGCTGCGATGCGCGGCGCTCAGCGCGTGCCCGAGCTGTTCGAACACCGCGCGCGTCTCGGCGACCGAGAGCCGTCCCGAACGCTCCACCCGTTCGGCGAGCGTCTCGCCGAGCAAGAGCTCCATGCAGAGCCACGGCGTCAGGCTCTTCGGCTCGACCCCGGCGGCGACCACCTCGACGACGTGATCGCTGTCGATCCGGGAAGCGACCTGCGCTTCGCGCGTGAACCGCTCGACGCTACGCTCGTCGGCTGCCAGGAGCGGATGCATGAGCTTCAGCGCCCGCTCGCGGGCCGTACCGAGCTGCTCGACGACGTACACGGCCCCCATCCCGCCCTTCGCGAGGGGGCGAACGACGCGGAACTGCTCGGCGAACACGGTGCCCGGCGAGAGGTCGAGGAGCGCTGCCATCGGGAGGGCGGACATCGTAACCCCAGCCTGGGCTCGAGCGCAGCGCGATCGGGCAGGTCCTCGAACGATCCTTCGCGCGGCGCGCTCGACCAAGTAGGATGGTCGCTGATGGGGCAGGACGAGTTTCCGACGGCGGCGGGCAGCCGGTCGCCGCGTGAGGATGGCGACGCGCCTCCCGAGCCGCGCACTCGCGAGAAGCGTCCGATCGAGACGATCGACTCGCCGCCGCGTACCTCGCTCATCGAGCAGCCCGCCCAGGACGTCGGCGCCATCGTCCGGATGGTCGCGATCGCGAGCGAGAGCCGCCACGAGCCGCTCGGCTTCCTCGCCTCGGGCGGGATGGGCACGATCGACATGGTCCTCGACCGCACGCTGAACCGGCGCTCGGTCATGAAGCGGCTGCACAAGCACCTGACGAGCGACGTGCGGTCGGTCCGGATGTTCGTGCGCGAGGCGCAGATCACCGGGCAGCTCGAGCATCCGAACATCGTTCCGGTCCACGAGCTGGGCGTGGAGCCGGAGGGCTCGCTCTACTTCACGATGAAGCTCGTCGAGGGCCGGACGCTCCTCGAGCTGATCCGCGCGTTGCCGCCCGGCGTGCGCGACCACAGCACGCTGCTCGAGCTCCTCGACATCGTGGTGAAGGTCTGCGACGCGCTCGCCTTCGCCCACTCGAAGGGCATCGTCCACTGCGACATCAAGCCCGCCAACGTGATGGTCGGCGACTTCGGTCAGGTCTACCTCATGGACTGGGGCGTCGCGCGCGTGCGCATCCCGGACGGGCCGGGATCGTCGGCCGGGTCCGGAGCCACTCCCGAGGCCGCCCCGGGCGAGCGCAGCTCGGACCCGGGCGTCCGCCCCGAGATCGCCCGCACCGAGCACGGGTTCCTGGTCGGCACGCCGACGCACATGTCGCCCGAGCAAGCGTTCGCTCAGAACGAGAAGCTCGACGAGCGCTCGGACGTGTTCGCGGTCGGGGCGCTCATCTATCACGTGATCACGGGGCAAGCGCCGTACGACGCCGAGACGTTCTGGGCCGCCGTCGCGTTCGCCCAGCGCGGCGAGTCGCCCAGCATCGAGTCGATCCTCGGCGACGGCGTGGTCCCGCGCGCGCTCGTACGGATCGTCGATCGCGCGATGGCCACCGAGCCGGACGCCCGGTATCAGAGCATCGCCGAGCTCTCGCAGGAGCTGCTCCGGTTCACGCGCGGCGGAGACTCGTTCCCCGCGCTCTCGTTCGCGGCCGGCGAGCTCATCATCCGAGAAGGCGAGCCGGGCGACGCCGCCTACATCATCCAGTCCGGCCAGTGCGAGGCGACGAAGGGCGAGGGCGAGGCTCGGCGAGTCCTGAGGCGCATGGGCCCGGGTGAGGTCTTCGGCGAGATGGCCCTCCTCTCGCCAGGGCCGCGCACCGCCAGCGTCATCACGACGCAGCCGACCACCGTGCACGTCGTGAATTCCGAGATCTTCGATCGCGAGCTCGAGGCCCTCAAGCCCTGGTTCGGCTCGTTCGTCCGGACGCTGGCCGAGCGCTTTCGCGAGCGCGAGAAGGGCTCGCGCTGAGGCAGAAATGCCCCTGAAATCGGACTTCTTCGCCAGATCGCGCCGAGCCTCTCCGATCCTCTTGTTTCCGGATCGGAGATCCGACTACCCTCCTCGCCCATGAGTGAGTTCGACGCCCGCCTCGAGCGAGATGCTGCAGCCCTGCGACGCGCCCAGTCCCTCGGAGCGAACCCTTCGTTCGTTCTGGACTTCGGCGTGGCCTTCCTCTTCCTGATCGTCGGACTGCTGACGCTCGTCGCGGCCGGCCTCGTCGGCTGGATCATGGCCGGCACCATCATCCTCGGGACCGTCATCGTCGTGATGACGCCCTTCGGCGAGCACATCCCGCTGCTCGTCTGCGCCATCTCCGGCGTCATCCTCGGCGTGATCGCCGTCCTCACGGCGGATCTTCCGGGCTACATCACGTTCGGCGTCGTCTGCCTCGGCGCCGTGCTGGTGCTGCTCACGCCGAACGGCGGCAACTTCTTGCTGATGGGCATGGCGGTGATGTCGCTCCTCGTGGGCGTCGTGACGGTCTGGGCAGCGGCGCTTGCGATGCTCGGGCTCGACACACCGACCTGAGCTCGTCCATCGCTCTCACGTGAAGGTCGCTCGATCCGAAGGATCGGCGGCCTTCTCGCTTTCCGTCTGCGCGCGACGCGAGTAGCCGGCATCGGGTCGAACGGGCATGATCGTCCTCCTCGGAGGGCTCGATGGAGAAGGCGCACGCGACGAACGGCAACGGCACGGGGCAGACGGGCGGGCACGGCGCCGCGTTCGAGAAGCGCTCCCCCGTCACGGGCGAGAAGCTCGCGGACTTCCACGTGACCAGCGAGGCCGAGGTGCGCGCGGCGGTGGCCCGCGCCCGAAGCGCGTTCGGGAGCTGGAAGGAGACGACGATCCAGCGCCGGCTCGAGCTCCTGCTCCGGATCAAGGAGGTCGTGCGCACGCACGGCGAGGAGTACGCGCGGCGGATCAGCGAGGACACGGGTAAGCCGCTGGTCGACTCGCTCCTCACCGAGCTGATGAGCGTCCCGCTCTTTCTCGACTACTACGCGCGCGAGGCGCCGCGCATCCTCGCGCGCAAGAAGATCGCCGGCAGCATCCTCTTCCCCGGCAAGACGAGCTACGTCGAGCACTTCCCGGTGGGCGTCGTCGCCGTCATCAGCCCGTGGAACTTCCCGTTTCAGCTCTCGATGGTGCCGGTCATCTCGGCGCTCCTCGCGGGCAACACGGTGCTCCTGAAGCCGAGCGAGGTGACGCCCATCACGGGCGAGATCATCCGCGAGATCTTCCAGCGGATCGGCCTACCGACCGGTGTCGTCGAAGTGCTGCAGGGCGATGGCTCCACGGGCGCGGCCCTGTGCGAATCGGACATCGACAAGATCTTCTTCACCGGCTCGGTCGCGACGGGTCGCAGGGTGATGGCAGCTGCCGCGAAGAAGCCGATCCCGGTCGAGCTCGAGCTCGGCGGCAAGGACGCGATGATCGTCTGCGCCGATGCTCATCTCGAGCGCGCCGCGAAGGCTGCGGCGTGGGGCGGGCTCGTGAACTGCGGTCAGATGTGCGTCTCCGTCGAGCGCATCTTCGTCGAAGCGAAGGTCCACGATCGCTTCGTCGAGCTGCTCCAGCGCGAGGTGGAGCGCGTGCGAGTCGGTGGCCCGGACGAGCAAGCGGACATGGGCCCGATGACGTTCCCGAAGCAGCTCGACACGGTGGACCGGCACGTGAGGGACGCGGTCGAGAAGGGCGCGAAGGTGCTCACCGGCGGCAAGCGTCTCGATCGACCCGGTCAGTTCTACGCGCCCACGCTGCTCACGGGCGTGCGCACCGACATGGAGATCTATCGGGAAGAGACGTTCGGCCCGGTGCTCCCCGTCGTGAAGGTAGAGAGCGTCGACGAGGCGCTCCGCATGGCGAACGAGCACCAGTACGGTCTCGTCGGCAGCGTCTGGACCAGCGACAAGAAGAAGGGCATCGCGATCGCGTCCCGCATGGAGTGCGGGCAGGTCACGGTGAACGACGTGATCGTCAGCGTGGGTAACCCGGCGCTCCCGTTCGGTGGCGTGAAGAACAGCGGCTTCGGTCGCTATCACGGGCCCGAGGGCATCCTCGCGTTCACCCACCAGAAGGCCATCATGGTCGACGGCGGCCGGATGAAGACCGAGCCCTTCTGGTTCCCCTACGAAGGCAAGTACGACGCGATGAAGGACCTCTTCCACGGCCTGCTCGGCAACAACCTGCCGAAGGTCGTGATGGGTCTGTTGCGGCTGAGAAGGACGAGCTGAGCCGGTCGTTCACCGACGCTTGCGGAGGATCTCGTCGGCGCTCTCGAGGCTGACGGCGGGCGTCTTGAGCGTCGCGTGCGAGCGCGTGATCGGCGCGGCGGGCGTCAGCGGCCGCTCCTGCTCCGTCGCGGTGATGCGGCGCAGCCGCTGCGTCGGCAGCCCGCTGGCGGGTGGCAGCGACGAGCTCGAGCCAGAGAGCGCGGGCGGGGGCACCGACGCGGGCCCGCGCACGGCAGGCAACGCGATCGAGCTCTGCCGGCCCGCAGCCCTCGCGAGCCAGCGGTGGGCCTCCGAGATGCTGCCGAACGCGCGCACGCTGAGCCGCTCGGAGAGCGCCGTCATGTTCACGCGCGCGATCGTCATCTCGTCGCGCAGCGTGTACGCGACGAGATCGAAGTAGCGCTGCGAGCGGATCCAGCGCCACATCGCGCCGCGCGTCTCCTCGGACTCCTGAGCGCTCTCCGAGCGCGCATCGACGAGCAGCCGTCGCACCTTCATGCGCTGGCTCGCGAGCTCGAGCTCGGTGACGTAGCGGTAGACCTCGTGCGGCGAGATGAGCGTGCCCTGCTCGATGACGAGCAGGTACTCGCCACGCTGCTCCAGCGTCGCACTCCCGTTCGTGAGCTCGATGGTCGACGACATGAACGTGGCCCCGGCCGAAGAATACCGCACCACATCGGCGGTGCCGCGTGGAAGTTGAATGCTTCCGAAGACGGATTGTTCCAGACTGGCTCGAATCGGTTGCGTCCTCCTGCGCCCCTCTGGGACAGTCGCCCGATGTCCTGGACGAAGGAAGAGATGGCCGCGCGCGCCGCGAAGGAGATCGCTCCCGGCACCATCGTCAACCTCGGCATCGGCCTCCCCACGCTCGTCGCCGACTATCTTCCTCCCGATCTCGGCGTCTGGTTCCACAGCGAGAACGGGCTGCTAGGCATGGGCCCGTTCCCGTACGACGGCGACGAGGACAGCCAGCTCATCAACGCCGGAAAGCAGACGGTCACGATCGTACCGGGCGGATCGATCTTCGACTCGGCGCTCTCGTTCGGGATGATCCGCGGCGGTCACGTCGACCTCGCGATCCTCGGCGCGATGCAGGTCGCGGTGAACGGCGATCTCGCGAACTGGGCGATCCCGGGCGGCAAGGTGATGGGCATCGGCGGCGCCATGGACCTCGCCTCGGGGGCGCGTCGCATCCTCGTCATGACGACTCACGCCACGAAGGACGGCGAGCCGAAGCTGGTGGAGCGCTGCACCTACCCGCTCACCGCGAAGGCCTGCGTGAACCGGATCTTGAGCGAGCTCGCGGTGATCGACGTGACAGCCGAAGGCTTCCGCCTGATCGAGCTCGCCCCGGGCGTCTCGGAGGCCGAGGTTCGCGCGAAGACGGGCGCGCCGATCCTCGCCTGAAGCGGAGAGGTTTCTTCACGCGCCTTCACGTGCGGCGCGGCGCGCCGCCGGGCACAGATCGCCCGTGCGTTTCATGCCGCGAGCCGCGCGGGCGTCGCGCTCCAGATCTCCGGCCACACCCACGGCGGCCAGATGCAGCCCTTCGGCGCGCTCGTCCTGATCGAGCAGCCGAACCTCGCGTCATCGCGCGAGAGCATGTTCACGTTTGACAGGTGCGGGTTCGCACATGAGAGTGACGAGTGGCCAACCTCCTCCTCGTCGACGACGACAATGATCTCGTAGAGGCTCTGGGAGACCTGCTGCGCGCGCGGGGGCACATCGTACACATCGCATCCACCGGCGAGGAGGGGCTACGGGTCCTTCGCTCCGCATCGCTGCCGGACACCCTGGTGCTCGATGTCGACATGCCGGTCCTGGGTGGGCCGGGCATGGCTCATAAGATGTTGTTGCACGACGCCGGAGAGGAGTGCATTCCCATCATCCTCGTGTCGGGCAATCACGAGCTACCGCAGATTGCCGAGCGAATGGGGACACCGTACTTCCTCGCGAAGCCGTGTCAGATCGACACCTTTCTCGAGCTACTGCATCGCGCGCTCAGCGAGCGACGAGCACCGATGCCCGCCTGAAGGGCGCTGATGCTCAGAGAATGCGCGCCGACTGGATGGTGTCGAGCTCGGGGAACTGGGCGCGAAGGTACGTGTTGCCCTCGGACTGGATGCGACCCTGTTCGGGCCCGCGGCCGCCCGGCGCGCCTTCGCCGTACACGTCGTAGAGCCGATCGACCGCGGCCATGTCGCGCACCGCGCCGAACGGCGTGAAGCCCATCGAGTCCAGACGCGAGTTGTCGACGAGGCTGATGAAGAACTGGGTGGTCCGCGTGTTCGGCCCGCCCATCGCGAAGCTCACCATGCCGCGCGTGTTGTGCTGCCCGGCCGGCGGATCGTCGGGGATCGTCGCGCGCTGCCAGGCGCGGTTGACCTCGGGGCGCCCGTGGATCCCGCACTGGGCCATGAAGCCGTGGATCACGCGGAACCACTCGATGTCGGTGAAGTAGCCGGCCGTCACGAGGTTGTAGAAGCGATCGGCGCCGTTCGGAGACCACGCGCGATGCACGTCGATGACGATCGGTCCCTCGCTCGTCGTGAGCTCGACGGCGAAGCGATCCGGGGCGCGCTGGTTGAGCGCGGCCGGGTTGAGGAGCCGCGGGTCGAGGGGGCCCGGCGGCACGGCGGGGACGGCGGGCGGAGGCGGAGGCGTCGTCGGCCCGGGCGCGGGGCGCTCTCGTGGCGTGGGGGGGCGTGGCGCCTCGTCGTGGTCCTGCGCCGCCGCGTGCCCCGAGGGTCGGAACCGAGGCTCCTCGGCCCGACTACACGCCGAGAGCGAGAGCAGGAGGAGCGCGAGGAGCAGCCGTTGAGTCATCGTGGGGCTCGTGGTGCGACGTTCGGTCAGAACTTGTAGGTGAAGCCGAGGCGCGGATAGATCTGGATGTCCTGCGAGTTGCTGATGAACGCGCTCAGCATGCGCCGCGGGCCGTTGCTCTCCGCGAGGATGCCCTCGAAGATGACCCAGACGCCGAGGTTCTGACCGATGTTGAACTCGATCGCGCCGCCGAAGCGGAAGCGCGCCATCGTCTGACGCTGCTGCTCGCAGACGACGGTCAGATCGGTGCCCATCGTCCCGGCGGAGCAGCCGGCGCCACCGAAGCCACGGTAGTCCGCGTAGACGCGCTCGTTCCGCGCGTGTCCGGCGTACTCGTCGCTCACGATGTCGAGGCCGCCCCAGAGCGTGACCGTCGCCACGGGCTCGAGCAGGAGCGAGATGTCGCCCTCGAGCGAGAGGAAGGCGGTGTTGACCGGGTAGGGCTGTCGAGCAACGCCGATCGCGCTCGGTACGGTCGCGATCGGGTTGGCGCCCGCCGTGGTCGCGGAAGGCTGCCCATAGCCGACGGCCGGTCCAATGCCGCCGCCGAAGCGGAGCTGAGCACCGAGCGCGAGCTGGCGGATGACGCGCGCGCCGAAGCGGACGCGGCCCTCGAACTCCGTGATGCGCCCGAACGTGCGGATCGCGAAGCCCGCGTCGAAGAGCTCGTGGATGCCGATCCCGAGCCGAGCCTCGAAGAGGTACGGGAAGCCGATCGACGCGTCGATCCACGTGTGGTTGAGGGGCGTCGGAAGCGCGGAGTGCGTCGTGGACGAGGCCGAGGCCTCGGTGGAGCTGTCGACGAGCGCAGCGTCGACCGTGATGTCGCCCTGCGCCAGCTGGACGTCCATCTGCCGGCGGTAGGACTGATAGCCCTCCGCGCGCACCTCGATGATGTGGCTTCCGACCGGGACGCGGCCCTCGTACGGAACGGGGCCGATCTCGTGGTCGTCGACGAGCAGCGTCGCTTCGCCGACGATCTCGTGCTGCAGCGTCACGCGGAGCGGGACCTGCTGCGCGGTCATCTCGATCTGGCGCTCGCAGTCCTGCTCGTCCGGCGTGCCCGCGAGGTTGGAGCACGTGAAGCTCACGTCCTCGAAGCCCTCGGCGCGCACGATGATCGTGTGCGTGCCGCCCGGGGCGTCCGAGATCACGTAGGGCGCGTCGTGCGGCTCGGCGCCGTCCACGATGACCGTCGCCTCGTGAGTGCTCGGCACGGTGATGCTGATGTGGCCGGGCGGGCCGACGTGCGCGGTGAGGCGGGCGCGAACGCTCGTCGTCTGTCCCGCCACGACCTGGACCTCGGACTCGAAGGGCTCGAAGCCGTCGGCGAGGACCTGAACGACGTAGCTGCCTGCCGCGAGGCCATCGCGCGAGAACACGCCGACGCCGAGCGACGTGCCGTTGATGCGCACCTCGGCCGTCGTGACGTCGGTGATGATGGCGATCGAGCCCGTCGTCGGCGCGGTCGAGACCACGCGGATCGTCGCGTGGACCTCCGCGCGCTGACCCTGCTGGACGAGCACGGTCTGCGTGTACGGCGTGGTGCCCTCGCCGCCGCGGATCTCGATCGTGTGCGTGCCGACGGAGACGTCGTCGAGCACGGTCGTCGTCGCGCGGCCGGTCGCCACGCCGTCGAGGAAGATCGGCGCGCCCTGCACGTCGGCCGCGACGAGGATCGAGCCGGTCGTCGGCGCCGAGCGCTCGAGCATCGCGGTCACGCGTACGGTCTGTCCGCCCTGGACCTCGACCCACTGGGCGAACGGCTCGAAGCCGTCGTGCGTCGCTTGGATCTGGTGGCGGCCGGGCGGCAGGGAGTCGACACGGATCGGAAGGCTTCCGAGCGTGCCGCCGCCGACGGGCTGGCCGTCGATGGTCACGGCCGCGCCGCGCGCGCCCTCGTTGCCCGCCGAGACCTCGATCGTGCCGAGCGCGCGCAGGACCGCGCGGAACGTCTCGCGACGCCGCCGGACCGTGACCTGGAGGCGAGCCTCCTCGAAGTTCGGCATCCGGAAGATGAGCGTGTGCGCACCGGCCGGAATGCGGACCGCGCTGATCGGCGTCGTGCCGATCGGCGCGCCATCAGGCGAGTCGAGGTACACGGTCGCGCCGGGCGGCACGGACTCGATGTTCACCGGAATCCCGCGCTGCGCGTCCGCCACCGAAGCGGGCGCCGAGACGGCGACCAGCGCAAGAGCGGCAACGGCGGCGAACGGTACGAAGCGAACGAGCGCGTTGCGCATCAGGCCCCCTTGTCGTGCGTGATCGGAGAAGATATCGGGAGAGCCCCCGGATAGCGCGAAGGCGCCCCTGTCGGCAAGCCGGAAGCGCGCCAAACGCCGCGAAATCAGCCGCGATCTGCGCTTTCGGTCCACCGTCCCGACTCAAATTCCACGGCCGCGCGATCTCTCCCGCGATCGCCTCTCCGCGCCGAGGCGGCCGCCAGAGCGCGTGACGCGTTGGCGGTCGCGCGTCGGTCGACGTGCCGTGTTGGCAGCGTCGATGGAGTCGCTCTCCGCGTCAGGTGCCCGACGCCGCACGATTGTCGCGATCTTCGCGGCTGGCACCGCGCGTGCTGTAGCGGCCCTCATGGAGCTCCTCACCGCACCCGTCGAACCCATCCCGCGTCTCGATCCGCCGCAGCCCCCGCGCAGCGGCGCGCGAGCTCTCTTTCACGTGTGGTTCGTCGAGTACAACCCCATCTATCTCTTCAGCGCAGCGCTCGTCCTCGCCGGGCTGACGCTCCTCTCGTGTGACCTCGCCGCGGGAGACGCGCTCGGGGGCTTCGGGGTGGCGGCGATCGCGGAGGTGTACGCGTTCGCGCTCATCGCCGGGGCGGCGTTCCTGCGCAAGCTCGGCATGTGGCGAGTCGCCGTGATGGTGGGCCTGCTCGCAGCGCTCTATCAGTGCGACCTGACGATGCACGTGGAGACGTGCGCGTTCCTCGGTCCTGTCGGCTGGGCGGGCGCGATCGTCTGGGTGCTCCTCTTCGCGACGAAGCTCCGGCTCCTCGCCGCCGCGCTCGAGCTGCGGCTCTCGCCATCGGCGCTGCTCGTTCCCACGCTCGGCGCAGCCGGTCTCGCGCTGCTACCGCTCTCGTTTCGATCTCTCTCGCCCGACGCGCGCACGGCGCTGGTCGCGATGGTGGGGTTCTGCGTGGCGGCCGCCGCGCTCTTCACGTCGCGATCCGTGGAGAGCGCCGTTGGCTACGACTATCGCGGTCGGCGTGCGCTCCGCGGAACGTGGCTGCTCTGGGCTGGCGGGGCGCTCCTTCACGTCGGCTACTGGACGATGGCGATGGGCGTTTCGCTCTCCGGCTTGATCCCGGGCGCGCTCCTGCTGACCACGCGCTGGGCTCGGCGCGAGCGGAGCGTGTGGGCGATCGTCCTCACGACGCTCGTCGGGGTGGCCTGGCTGGATCCATCGTCGATCTCCGGCACCGCGTTGATGGCGGCCGCCGTGCTCGCGCTGCGGGCGTTTCGATCCCCCGTGCTCGAGGCAGCCTCCTCCGCCCCGCAAGCGGCTCCGCCGTATCGAGGCGCGGGGCTCGAGCCCGAGATCGCTGAGGAGGCGGCTCCGGCCATCGTCTTCGAGCCCGTCGATCCGATCGCGATGGAGCGGCTGCTGCTCGGCGCGCTGACGGGCCTCCACCTCTCCGTCTGGACGATGACGAGCTCGGGCGGCTTCTGGCTCGCGCACGTGCCGCCGCTCGATCTCGCGCTCGCCGCGGTCTGCGCGCTCCGTCTCTGGAGAGGCGGTCGATGGCAGGCCATCACGCCGCTCCTACCGCTCTCTCTGCACCTCGCGATCGAGGCAGGCTGGCTGACGCCCCCCGCGAACCGCACCGAGCTCGGCGTCTGGGCGATCGGGATCGGCTTCGCGCTGCTCGGCGGCGGTCTGGGCGTGAGCTGGTGGTCCGGGCGAAGGCGCGATGAGCTGAGCGATGCGAGCTCTTGAGCGCGCCTCGCGTTCAGCTCGCGCGGCGCGCGATCTTCAGGGCGATCGCTCTCAAGAGCTCGCGGCCTTCGTCCGAGATCGGCGCTGCCGCGAGCACCGCGTCGGCATCGACCATGAGCGCGTCGAGCCGCGACTCCACGCGGGCGCGCGCGCCCGAGCTCTCGAGGAACGCCATCGCCTCGCGGATCTGCGCGTCGGTCGCATCGGGCTGGCCGAGCACCCGCGTCAGCGGCGCGCGCGCGGGCTCGGCGATGCTGGTCTCCGCCTCGCGGACCAGCGCCGTGCGCTTGCCGACGCGCAGGTCGTTGCCCACGGGCTTGCCCGTCACTGCCGGATCGCCGAACGTGCCCAGCAGATCGTCGCGCATCTGGAAGGCCTCGCCCACGGGCGCGCCGAACTTCGCGAGCGCCGCGAGCTGCTCGCTCGAGGCGCCGGCGAGCGTCGCGCCGAGCGCGAGCGGTCCGTCGACCGTGTAGCTGCCGGTCTTGAGCTGCTGCATCCGCGTCACGTCGAGCGAGCCGGTCAGGTCGAGCGCCTGGCCCAGGACCACGTCGCGCTGCATGCGCGAGAAGACGGCGAGCGCAGCGGCCGGGCTCGGCGCGATCGCGGCGCTCTCCATCACGAGATCCCAGGCATAGGCGCTCCCGAGATCGCCCGAGAGGATCGCGAGCGCGTCGCCGAGGTGCTGGCTCTCCACGCGCTTGCCGAGCAGCACGTGCACGGAGGGGCCGCCGCGGCGCTCGTCGTCGCCGTCCATCCAGTCGTCGTGGATGAGCAGATACGACTGCAGGATCTCCAGGCCTGCGCAGGCCGAGACCACCTCGTCCATCCCGCCGTGAGGGCGGATCGCGCGCTGCGCAGCGACGAGCACCGCCGGGCGGAGCCGCTTGCCGCCGCGCATCGTGAGCTCCTCGAGCCCGTCGAGCAGCAACATCGCCTCGGGCGCCGAGGCGCCGATCTCCGCGCGCCGGTCCGCGAAGGACTTCGTCAGCCGGCCGTCCACCGCCGCACGCACTTGATCGAGGAAGTCGGCCTTGGCTCGCACGGGGCTCAGCGTGGTTTGGTGTGTCTCGCTCACGATCGAATCTCCGGGAAGACGAACGGCATCACGCGATCCGCCTTCGCTGCTCGAGCGGATCGACCTGATAGAGCGCTGCGTATCGGGTCTTGAGCGCTTCGTCGTCGCTGACGTTCGCGATGCACTCCGCTACGAGCGCTTCGACCTCGTCGCGCGAGATCTTCACGGGCGCGCCCGGGACGAACATCGCGTCGTTGCCGCGGCCGTGCACGAGAGTGCGCGCCGCCATCCAGAGCGGGAGCAGACAGAAGAGGCGGATACCCACCTCCGTCGGCGGGATCCCCAGCGCGTACCGGAGCGCACCATCGAGGTGTGCGCGCGCGACGTCGAAGAGCGGCGCGACGGCGGCGTGCGCGCGCTTCCGGTTGGCCGGATCGACCAGCTCGTCGATGCCGAGCCCGACGGCGCCGACCGACGTGCGCGGGATGAACGACCAGTGACGCATCCGATCGTCGGTGACGTCCTTCAGGATGTTCACGAGCTGGAGGCCCGTCGCGAAGCTCTCCGCGTCCTCTCGGAGCTTGCGCTCGAGGAGCACGCCGCTGCGCGCGTCCATGCCGGCCTCGCGCATCTCGTCGACGAAGAGCTCGGTGAGCATGTGACCGACCGTGCCCGCGACGTAGTAGCAATACCGCTCGAGGTCCGAGACGGTGTAGAGCGCGACGAACCCGTCGTCACCCGGCGAGCGACGCGAATAGAGGTCCATTCCGCGCGACATCTCCGCGACCCAGCGGGTCGAGATGGCGATGGTGCTCGGGCTCTGCGCGCGGAACACGCGCATCACGATCGGAAGCGCCCGCGCGAGCGAGAGCTCGGCGTCGTCACCGGGGATCGCGTCGAAGCCGGCCGCGAAGTCCGACGGCGCGCGATCGTTCTCCAGCACCTCGAGGAAGGTGCGGAACAGCTCGCCACGCACGTCCGAGGTGACGGCTGCGTGATCCTCGACCGTGTCCGCGACGCGGCAGAGAAGGTAGCCGAGCGTGACGGCCACCTCGAGGCGCGGCGGCAGAAGCGCGATGGGCTTGCTGAACGTCCGGGAGACCTCGGCGAGCGCTTGCTTGCAGAACGCCCAGTCCTCTTCGGAGATCGCGATCGGCGCTGGCCGCGCTTCGCTCGGCGGCACGCTCGCCGCTCCGCGGACCTTCCGCATACGCGCGGAGATCGGGCGGCCCGCGCGATGTGCCTCGTAGATCGCGAGCGCCTCGACGATCTCGGAGATGTCTCGCCACTCGAGCGTCGGGTTCGACTCGAACGCCGTCACGAGCCGGTTCGCGAGCTTCGCGCGAAGGGGCTCGGCCGGGGCGCTGGAGCGCGAGAGCGCGGTGAGCGCGGCCGCTTCGGCGAGCGTGGACTCGTCGAGGCCTTCGAGCCGTCCCGCCGCGCGCGCCGTGCCGCCATGGAGCGCAGACTGAAGCCACTTCGTCGCGCGCCGCACCGCTGGATCGCCGGGGTTCGCCTCGGCCGCGATGAGCGCTTCGATCGCCCACGAGGTCTCGAGCACCGCGCTGGCGAACGAGCCGTCGTCGGACTGCTGCGTGCGCACGAACTCGGCTGCGCGCGTGAGCACCGCTTCGAGATCTGCATCCGTCGCGTCGGGCCGGCGACGGATGACCACGTCGAGCGCGCGGCAGGCGAGCATCGTCGAGACGAGATCGGGCGCGAGCGACGCCGTCGATGCGCCGAAGCCGCCGGCCGGCCGCTCGCACGAGAGCAGGATGCGCAGGCCTTCGGTGAGGCCCGCGATCGACGCTTCCGCCCAGGCGGCGCCGTCGAGAAGCAGGAGCACGAGGCCTGCGAGCGCCTCCATCTCGATGGGCGCGCCGGCCTCGATGAGGCGCGCGAACCCTTCGACCGAGAGACGACGCCGGCCGATCGTCATCCGCGCCGCGAGCGCCGGACGCATCGAGCGGCTCGTGATGGCGCGCATCATCCGGATCGCCGGTAGCGCGATGGCGCGGTCGGGGATCGTTCCGAGCTGCCGCGCGATCGACTCGAGCTCGGTGACGAGCGCGTCGCTTCCGCGGTTGAGCACGAGGTCGACGTCGACCTCCTGCTCTCCCTTTCGCTCGCTCGCCCCGTCCGCTGGCGCGAGCGTCTCGCCCGCCTGGAGGATGCTGGCGAGCCCGGGGATGGACGCGAGCACGGGGATCGGATGCAGCGACGAGCTCGCGGGCCGATAGCGCTCGCGCACGGCGCCCGGCACGAGCATCGCGGCGGGCCACTGCATCCACTCGGCGAGCGCGCCGAGCCGCTGCGGGAGCTTCTCGATCTTGCCGTCCTTCGCCGAGGAGACGGCGGTGCCGCCGAACGCGCGACCGGCCATGCGGAGGAACGACGAGGAGAACGTGCGCTTGCGGAGATCCTGCGCGGCGAGGATCGACATGGTGCGGCGGCGCTCGGGCTCGCTCTCGCGGAGCGTGGAGAACATCGCGCGGCGGAGCGCGACGGCGCCCGCGTCTTCACGGCGGAAGCAGTGATAGAGCGCGTTCGAGAGCACCTCGGGCACGTAGGCGCGCCGGGCCTCCGCGTACTCCTCGATCGAGCGCGACTGTGCGAGCGCTTCGGCGTCGAGGAACCCCAGCGTCATGCCCATCGCCGTCATGGGATGCACGTGACCGACGGCGTCGCCGACGAGCGCGACCTGACCTCCGCCGAGCGTCTTTCCGAACTGCGTTCGCGGGCGGAAGCGGTTCGCCGCCCAGCCCGAGAGACCGCGCTCGAGCGCGGCGCGGAACGAGGGCCTCATGGCCGCCGGGAGGACGGGCGAGAACGCGTCCCAGACGAACGAGGGCGTGCGCGCGCTCGAGCCATAAGAGAGCGGGATGTCCAGACAGCCACGGACGACGTCGTCGGCGATTCGATAGAAGAGCGCCGGGCCCGGCCCACCGAGGATGACGTGACCGAAGCCCTCGTTCGGCAGCGTCACGCCGCGCAGCTCGACCGAGGCCATGTAGGAGAGAATCTGGCTGCTCTCCGGGATACCGAGCTTCTCGCGCACGATCGACGACCGGCCGTCCGCGCCGACGATGCGCCCGGCGCGAACCTCGAGCGGGCCGCCCTCTTTGCGCTCGATCCGCACGAGGCGTCCGTCGAGATCCTTCACACGCGCGAAGGGCAGATAGTCGATGCCGCCCGTCGTCTCCACGGCGCGGCGCAGCGCGCCCACGATCTCGCTGTGCTCGGCCGCGAGCGCGGTTCCGTGCGGATAGGGCATCTCGATCCCGGCCGAGCCGTCGTCGGGCAGGATGACGAAGCCGTAGCCGGTCCGCGCGTGCCCTCCTTCGAGGCGTCCGATGCGGAGCCGGTCGAGCACCTCGACGCCTGGCGGGTGGAGCCACTCGCCGGCGAACCGCTTGGCGGCTCGCGGGTCCGCCTCGACGAGGAGCACGGTCGCGCCGGTGCGCGCGAAGGCGATCGCCGTGACGGAGCCGACGGGCCCGCCACCGACCACCACCACATCGTAGCTGTTCGCGATCGTCGTCATCGTCATGGTGCTCTCTCGAAGTACCGGGATGGACAGCGAGGTCCGTCTCAATACACGAACGGGATCATCTTGAAGGTCGCGCGTCGGCAGTACTCTTCCCAGAGCGCGCCGTACTTCTCGCGACAGCGCCTGTCGTCGCGCCAGGCTCGGTGGGTCAACAGCCCGAGCAGCCAGAGAGGAAGAAGATAAGGAATGATCGACTGCGTACCGGAGAGCAGCGTGAAGGACCAATAGACGAGGATCTCGCCAGAGTAGTTGAGCTTCCGCCCGATCCCCCAGAACCCCGAGACGAGGATCTTGCCGCCGATCGTCTCAGCGGGCTTTCCCCAGATACGAATGCTGGGGTCCTTCTTGAACTCGTCCTTCTGCTGGTTCGCGCCGCGGAAGATCCAGAGGCCCGTGACGAACATGATCGGAAGCACGGCCATCGCGAGCATCGAGAGCGGCTCGGTGCGATCGAGCAGGTACCAGCCCACGATCGAGTACGCGAAGGGCACGAACGCGAGATCACCCCAGACGAGCATGAAGCCGAAGCGCTCGGCCACGATGTCCCAGGTGTGGAGCATCCCGTACTCGAACTGAAAGTAATTGAAGACGTAGATCGCAGTGAAGGCCTGATAGAGGATCATGGCCGTGGAGAGCTCGCCATCGCGCTCCCACTGGACGACGGCGAACGACGCGTTGATGAGCGCGAGGCCGATGAGCGAGGGGCGATAGGCCCACATCTTCAGGTCCACGCCGAAGAGCTCCGGGTTCAGCTCCACGCCGTACCAGATCTCCTTGAGCGGGTTGGAGCGCTCCGCGTCCTTCTTGTTCCTACCGCTCAGCCAGAGCCAGGCGCTCAGCGCGATGGACACTGCGTTCGCGGCGACGAAGAGCCCGAGGAAGTTCTCGTTGATGATCGCGAGCGAGAAGAGGCCGAGGCCTTGTCCCGCGGCGCCCAAGAGCGCGATGCAGACGAGCAGCGCGAGGCCGTTGAGCTTGTACTTCTTGCGTGACCCGTCCCCGAGGAGACTGCCCTCCTGAACGCGCCCGGGGACCACGATGGAGCCGACGAAGAGCACGGCGCAGAAGCCCAGCGCGAGCGCTGCACCGACGAGGAGCGAATGTAGGTCGAGGGTCATGATCTGGAGTCAGTGCCAGGCCGGCTGGGTCGGGTGAGCGTCCGCGCTCGGGGCGAGCACGCGCGACTTGCGACGCGACTCGAACGCGCCGAGCGCCCAGACGGGGAAATATCGACGGTAGAGGACGTAGTCGAGCAACGCTGTATGGAAGAAGACGCCCTCCGGATCCTGCTTGCGCCAGGTTCCGTCCTCCGACTGCGAGGCGGCGAGGAAGCTCGCCGCGCGGGAGAGCGCCGCAAAGCTCGGCTCGTCCGCATCGGAGAGCGCGAGGAGCGCCCACGCGGTCTGCACGAACTGGCTCTCGCTGTGCTCGACGTAGCGGCCGACCGAGCCGCTCTCGTGGTGCTCTCCCCAGCCGCCGTCGGGCCTCTGCCGCGCGAGGAGCCAGTGACACGCGCGACGGATCGCGGGGTCGTGGCTCGGAACGCCCGCGGCGATGAGCCCACGGATCCCGAACATCGTGCCGTAGATGAAGTGCACGCCCCAGGCGCCGGCCCAGGAGCCGTCGGGGCGCTGCTGGAGGCGCAGCCGCTCGACGCCGCGCGCGATCGAGCGCTCGAGCTTGTCGGCGAGGATCCCGGGGTGCTCTCGCCTGAACGCGGCGAGCGCCGAGATGCAGGAAGCCGTGCACTCCGAGTACGACTTCTCCGTCATCGAGTCGCCGAACATCTCGGCGGGGTTCAGCCACTCGATGGGCAGATCGACGCGCCGCGCCTCGTAGCTGCCGAAGCCGCCATCGCTGTTCTGCGTGCGCAGAATGAAGCGCACGGCGCTCGTCAGATCATCGATGGTCACTCGCGGCGCCGCGAGCGCATGGCCACTGTCCATGCGTCCGAGGATCGCCTCTGCCGTGCAGTCGCTCACCGGCCATCCGTGCCAGACGCCAGCGAAGCAATAGCCGCCCGTCGGATCGATCCGATGGAACTCGGCCTCTCGACCCGTGCCCTTCTTGATCTGCTGAGAGGCGAGGAAGTCGTCGGCCCGCGTGAGCGCGCTCTTCACGTCGACGTGCGGCGCCGCCGCCGATAGCGCCTGTGCCGCAAACCCCGTATCCCACGTCGCGCTGCGTGCGCCGGCGACGCGCGCGCCGCTCTCTTCGTCTTCCCAGATCCAGCCGTCGAAGTGATCGAGCGCCTTCAGGAGGTCCGGATCCTTCGGATCGGCCGCGTGAAGCGCGAGCATGTTCAACAGGCCACTGACCGGTGAGATGCAGGTGTAGTGAGTCGATCGCAGCTCGTACCGGATGTTCTCTCGCAGACGCGACAACAACCCCGCTCGCTTCTCCGGCGTCCGCAGCTTCTCGAAGCGTGCGAGCGCCGAGTACGCGAGCGTGAGCGGCTTGCTCCAGGGCGTGTGCAGATCGGCCGAGCGGATCGTCGATCGCGCGGCGTCGAAGTCGACCTTCTCCCAGCCTCCCGGGAAGAGCTCGTCCCGCAGCTCGAGCACGCGAGGAGAGAGCGGCGCCGAGAAGCGCGATCCGGAGATGGTGGCCATCGCCATGTAGATGAGCCGCGTGTGGCAGTAGTAGCGCGACGGGTGGACCGGAAGCCACTCGGGCAGGAGCCACATCTCCGCGGCGACGGGGCTCACGCCCTTCCACTCGTAGAGCCCGACGATCGCGAGCCAGAGCTTGCCCCAGCTCGGCACCATGGCCGCGCCGCCTTCGCCGCGGACGAACGTGTATGCGCGCGCGATGAGCGGGTCGCTCTTCTCCACGCCGAGGAGGCGCGATGCGACGTAGACCAGCGTCGTGACGAAGAGATAGGGCGGCGAGAGCTCGTGCAGGCCCCAGGTCCCGTCGGGAAGGCAGGTGGCCTCGAAGTGCCGGAGCACGTTCTGCCGCCGCTCGCGGCTCAGCGGGATGCCCATCGCGTGCATCGCGAGCACGTACTGCGCTGCGAGCATCGGGCACCACACGACCTCGCCCTCGAAAGAGCCGTCCTCGGCCTGCTCGCGGACGAGCGCGCGAACGGCCTTCTCGAGCGCGCGATCCACCTTGGCGGCGTCGCCCTTCGTGCGGCTCGCGGCGGCGCCGAGGCCGACCACCGGCGCAGCGACGCGTGAGACGCGAAGGAGCGCGCCGTAGCGATCCTCGGCGCTCGTCCCGTGGAGCTTGTCGGTCAGCCTGCGCTCCGTCACCGGCGAGAGCGCCTCGCTGACGCCGAACGTGCCGGCGAGCAGCCAGCCGAGGCGCGCGCCGAGATCGGCGAGAGCCCCGCCCGTGGTCCGGAGCGAGCGCTGGGTGACGCCGCGGCTCACCAGCTCGCGTGAGCCCGCGAGCACCGTCCCGAGGAAAGAACCCGCGAAGCGCGCGCGTCCGCCTTCACCGACGAGGAACCCCATGGTGCGGAGCCGCTCGCTCGGCTGGCTGCGGAAGAGCCCATAGACGCTCTGGCGCACCGCGAGCGTGGAGTCGGCATGATCGGCGAAGACCTCGTAGAGCGCGATGGCGAGCATCTCCGGGATGCGCGCGCGCGAGACGCGGAGCCGACGATAGCTGGCCACCGAGTCGGCCTCGGCGAGCGTGACCGCGTCCTCGAACCCGAGAGTGAGACCGAGCGCCGTCAATGGATGGTGCGCGCCGACG
This sequence comes from Polyangiales bacterium, assembly GCA_038252025.1. Lineage (GTDB taxonomy): Bacteria > Myxococcota_A > Polyangia > Polyangiales > Sandaracinaceae > JBBSAT01. Next base: position 20,108 of record JBBSAT010000048.1, read on the forward strand.
GCATCACCGACGAGCGCGAGGCCTTCGCGACCGAACTCGGCACGAGGGTGAACCACGTTGTCTGCGAAGCGAAGCGCGCGCGGCGTCCTCAGGCTCTCGCGAAACGCGGCATGGAGCTCGCGCGGGAGCACGGACCGATAGCTGTCCTCGAGCATCTGGGCGAGCGCAGCGGGATCGCGCGGGAGCACCGTGGACACGGGGACATCGAGGCAGACACGGACGTTGCGCGCCGAGAGACGATGGGCGATCACCGGGCCAGGAGCGCCGATGAAGAGGTGGCGATAACCCTCGAACGGAAGCTCCACGTCGGAGAGGATCAGGCCGACCGTCCGTGAGAACACGCGCGCACCCTGCGTGTGGGCCAGCGTGGTGCTCTCCTCGGCCGCGTGCGTGAGCGTGCCTCGGCCGGTCGCACCGACGATGAGCGTCGCGCGGGCGCTGTGGACGCCGGGCCCATGGGTCTTGGACTCGCGCTCGACCTCGAACGTGACGATCTGACCATCGATCCGGAGCGCACGAGCCCACGGGACGAGGTCGACGGTCGCGCGCGCCTCGACGTGGGCCCGGAGCGTCTCGACGAGGAGGGCATGGTCGAGCGCCACGCCGCCGCGGCCCGTCGGATAGGGCAGCACGATGGCCTCGCTGCCGTCCTCCGGATGGAGCGAGAAGCCGCGACCGGTCGCGTACGAATGCGTCGGCGCGAGATCGACTCCGAGCCGATCGAGGATCGCCAGGGCCGGCGGATGCAACCACTCGCCCGCGAGCCGGTCGGAGATCCGCGGATCGGCCTCGAGGAGCAGGACGCGAGCGCCCTTCTGCGCGAACGCGAGCGCGGCGACGCAGCCGACGGGGCCGGCTCCCAGGATCGCAACGTCGTAGTGCGAAGCGCTCACATCGCGGCCATGATCTTGGCCGTGGTGGCCTTCATCATCGGCCGATCGCCGGCCTTGATCATCCAGTCGAGCGCGTTGGTGCGGACGAGGCGCCGGAAGACGCCGCCGCCGAGGAAGGAGAGACGGAAGGCCTTGTTGCAGCGCTTCTCGTAGGTCGCGAAGGCCTTCTTCTCTTCCACGCGCCCGCCGAGAACGTCCCTCAAGGCCTCTGCGCCGAGCATGCCGGAGCGCATGCCCTGATAGATCCCCTCGGCCGTCGCGGGGTGCGTCATCAGGCCCGACTCACCGATCACGATGCAGCCGGGCTGCGTCAGCTTCTCGATGTCGTACGACCACACGACGGGATGGCCCTTCCAGCCCCCGAGCTGCGTCGCGCCCTTCAGACGCTCCTTGTAGTGAGCGTCGAGGAAGCGGGTGAAGAGCTCTCTCGCGTTGTGCTTCGGCGCGTTCGGCGAGTCCTCGTACGTGATGCCGATGTTCACCCGCGTGTCGTTCTCGGGGAAGAGCCAGCCGTAGTAGGGCTCGATCATCCGATCGAAGATCATCTCGACGTGGCCGGGGCGGAACTCCACGCCTTCCCACCAGCCCATGATCGCCTGGATCGTCCTCCGAGGGCGCTTCTCCGGCAGTCCGACCTTGCAGTGCGAGCCTCCCGCGATCACCACGAACTTCGCGTGGATCTCGCGGCCGTCACGGCTCTTGATGCCGCAGATTCGGCCGTCGCGCTCGAGGACCTCCGCCGCATCGAAGTTCGGGATGAACTCGACCCCGCGGGAGACGGCCTTCTTCAGGAGGATGTGGTCGAGCGTCCGCCGCTGGCAGACGACCGCGTCCGCCACGTCGCCCGCCGACTGCCAGCTCTCGTAGCCACCGGGGGTCACGATGCGGATACCGGTGATGCGATAGGAGTGCGGCTCGACCTCTTCCCAGATGCCGAGCTCCTTCAGGGTCTCGATGCCCTTGGGCGAGATGCCGCTGCCGCAGGTCTTGTCGCGCGGGAAGTCGTGACGATCGACGAGCACGACATCTCGGATCCCGAGGGTTCCGAGGTGTGCCGCGGCGGCGGTCCCGGCGGGGCCGGCTCCGAGGATCACCACGTTGGCGATCTTCTCTTGCGTGCTCATTCTGCTGCTCCGTCGTCCGCTACATCACTGTCGTGTCGAGATCATCATGAAGAGAGCGAGTCGATCGGCAGGCTCAGGCGCTCTCGCCCGAGACGCGTGACGGACTGCCCACGGCCGCGTCGGTCTTGCCCTTGCTGGGCGCGTGCGTCTTCGGAGCGTCCTGCGCGGCCGTCCCGGGCCGGACGTGGACGAGCCCGCGTCGCGCGAAGTCCGCATAGGCCTCGTGAACGGCCTTGCGAATGCTGGTGGGCTCGTAGCCGAGCTCCGCGCGTGCCTTGCTGGTGTCCGCGTGGCGCTGCTGCTTGAGGATGCGAACCGCCGCCGGCGTGAAGCGCTGGGGCGTCGTCGGCGAGAAGTTGTTGTAGAAGAAGCTGGTCACCTCGGCCACGCCGGCCATCACGTTGGCCGGGAGCTTGAGGCGCGGACGCGGGCGGCCGGTGACCTCCTCGAAGATGTCCATGATGTCGTCGAGCGTGAGGAACTGCGTCGAGAACACGTACTTTTGACCCTTTCGCCCGCGGTGCATCGCGAGGACGTGGCCTTCGACGATGTCGCGATACGACACGAACTCGAAGCCACCCGGGATGTACGCATGCAGCTTGCCGTGCGCGTGATCCATCAGCGTGCGGCCCATACGCGAAGGCATGAAGTCGTTCGGACCGAGGAGCGCGCAGCTCGTCGCGATGAGGACGTCGAGCCCCTCGACACAGGCCTTGAGACACTCGTGCTCGACCTGCTGCTTGGTGCGCGCATAGGGCAGCACCTCGTCGAACGGATAGAACGACATCGTCTCGTCGCCGGGGTCCGAGGACGACTCCTTGGGATAGCCGACGGCGCTGTAGCTGCCCGTCACGACGACGCGCTCGTAGCCGAGGTGGAGCGCGACGCGAAGGAGGTTCTGCGTGCCGACCACGTTGACCTCGAAGATCTCGCGCTCGAGCTCCGGAGTCGGGACGATCGTCGAGAGCATCACAGCCGTGTGGTAGGCCTGCTTGCAGCCCTGCATCGCCTGCTCGAGCGAGTCGATGTCGCGCAGGTCGCCGAACGCCTTCTCGACGGGAAGGTCGTCGACGGCCTCGGTCGATGTGCCCTTCTGGAGAAAGACCCGCACTTCCTTGCCGTCGGCGAGCAGCCGACGAACCAGGTTGGCGCCGAGGTGCCCCGTTGCGCCGGTCACGAAGACCTTGCCCGTGAACGTACGAGCGGGGTTGGGGCCGTTGCCTTCGGTCTGAACCTGTCCGAGTCGTCGAATCATGGTGTCTCCAGAGAGCGAGAGAGGAGCATTGGCCATCGAGTCTTGAGTCATCCTGGGAGCGGAAACGGGAGAGGGCGCGCTCGCCTCCATCACCGGCGTCTTGGGGCGGGGCGTGCCGCGGCGCGCGAGGGTCGCCCGCGACGAGAAGTCGATCACGAGGCCGCGCCCGACCCTTCCCTTGTCGAGGATCGCATGGCGCGCGCTCTCCAGCTTGGCCCGCTCGACTCGGAACGCCGCGAGCGCCTCGGCGGCTGCGCGCGCGTTGACCTGCTTGAGGTCGGCGATGCGCGTGGCGACCTCGAGGACCTCGTCGCCGACGCCCCCTGCCTCCACGACGACGTTGCGCGCGTGGAGGCGCATGTGTCCGCTCTGGATGCCCTCAACGGCGAGCGCCCGCAGCACGCCCAGGTTCTGCGCGAGACCGGCCGCAGCCGTGAGCTTCGCCAGGTCCGTCGTGCTCTCGATACGAGCGATCTTGCGGGTGACCTGCACCACGGGGTGGACCTTGAAGACGCCGCCGACCGTGCCGATCGCGAGCGGCATCGTCATCCGGCCGACGAGCTCGTCACCCTCGACGCGCCACCGCGCCATCGCCGAATAGCGACCCTCGCGCGCCGCGTAGGCGTGCGCTGCGGCCTCGACCGCGCGGAAGTCCTGGCCGAACGCGAGGAGCACGGCGTCGACGCCGTTCATGATCCCCTTGTTGTGCGTCGCTGCGCGGTAGGGATCGCGCTCGGCGAACACCGAGGCTTCCTCGATGCCCTTCGCGAGCTCCCTGCCGCCCTTGCCGCCCTTCTCCGCGAGCGAGGTGAAGGGCACGCGGCCTTCCACGCTGACCAGCCGTCGATCATTGAGGTTCGACAGGATCCTGAGGACGACGCGCCCGCCGCTCAGCAGCGCGACGCGCGGCGCGAGGCGCTCACACATCGAGTTGATGGCATTGGCGCCCATCGCATCACGCACGTCGACGACGAGGTGAACGACCATCATCGGACCACAAGGGTCCTCCGCGTTCATCGGTGCGTGCTCGGCGATCTCGAGGGAGAGCGCGCCGCCGCCTGCTGCCATCAGCGAGGGATGGCCCGAGTTGGCGAGCGCCAGCAGCGAGGCTTCCTCACCGAGGATCGCGCTCCGCGCCGCGAGCGAGTCGGGCACGTCGAGGATCTGGATCTGACCGATCATCAAAGGGGCGGTGACGGACGCGCGGATTCCATCGCCCGTGCGAAGCATCTTCGCGGCGTTGCTGCATGCCGCGATGACGGAAGGCTCCTCGACCGCCATCGGCAGCAGCCAGTCCCGACCGTCGACTCGCATGTTGACGCAGACGCCGAGGGGCATTCCGAGGATGCCCAGCGCGTTCTCGACCATCTGATTGGCCTGCTCGGAGGAGAGGCCCGTCATCGCTTCGAGCGATGCAACGTCCTTGTCGTCCAGGCCGGTCAGCTCCGCGATGCGTCGGCGCCGCTCGTCGATGTCGAGCTTGTAGAAGCCCGGAAGCACGCTGGTGAAAGAGTCGGTCATGAAGCCTTTGTGGTGTCCTGGATGCGCACGAGCCGGAGCGCGGCAACGTCGTTTGCGCCGGTGCAGAAGCAGATGACGCGTAGCTCGTAGAGGATGGACTCGAGGGCAGCGACGACGGCGTCCTCGCTCTCGTGGGCGGGGCCGAGGAGCGGAGCGGCGAGGGCGACGGCGTCGGCGCCCATCGCGAGCGCGACGGCGACGTCCATGCCAGTCCGGATTCCGCCCGATGCGATGACGACCTTGCCCTCGAACACGCGTCGCGCGATGACGAGAGAGTCCGCCGTCGGCACGCCGAACCCGGCGAGCCGGACGCCGACCTCCGCGTGGACGCTGGCAGGGGCCGCACGATGCGCCTCGACGTGCGCCCACGACGTGCCGCCCGTCCCGGCGACCTCGACCCCGGCGAGCCCGGCGGCGCGAAGCTTGAGCGCGGTCTTCTCCGAGATGCCCGAGCCGACCTCCTTGGCGAGGCACGGGAACGGCAGGGCCGCGACCACCGACGCGAGCCGCGCCGCGAGCCCCGAGAAGCGCGTGTCGCCCTCCGGCTGGATCGCCTCCTGGAGCGGGTTCAGGTGGAAGAAGAGCGCGTCCGCCTCGACCGAGCCGACCATCGTCTCGATGACGCTGCGATCGACGCCTCCGCCTGCGACCGGATAGTTCAGCTGCACCGCGCCGACGTTGCCGAACAGAAGCGGCAGAGACGGCGCGTGACGGCGCACGGCGAACGTCGGCGTCAGCTCGGGGCGCAGCACCATGGCGCGCTGCGATCCCAGGGCCATCCCGAGGCCGACGCGCGCCGCAGCCCTCGCGAGGCGCTGGTTGATCACGGCGGCCCGCTCGGAGCCGCCGGTCATCGCGCCGACGATCAGCGGGGCGCTCAGCGCCTTCCCGAGGAGCGTCGTCCCGAGGGTCACGGCGTCGAGATCGAGCTCCGGCAGGGCATCGAACTCGAGCGTGTAGCGCCCCAGCCCGAGCGCCGCGCCTCGTGAGCCGACGTCCTTCTCGAGCACCACGTCGAGGTGGTGGTCCTTGCGCGACGAGACGATGGCGCCGTCGGCTTCCCGCGCGCCGCCCTCACCCACCGCCGATTCAGAGACGCTCGACACGTGACGATGGCCCCCGGCTTCCAAAAAACCCCGCATCGGCTCACGAGCGCGCGACGAATCGAGCGAAGGGGCCATTTGAGGCGCGCCACGCTAGCCAAAAGGATGGTGGCTGTCGAACGCTTCGTGAATGATCGCGGGATCGCCCTGTTTCATAGGCAAATTCACGCGATCTGGAGCCGACGAATCTCGCCTGGGCCGGTGCGTTCGAGATTACACACCACGAAGTCCATCGCCCCCACAAACGTTGCTCGAACAAGCAGGCGGAGAGGTGCTGATGGCGACAAATGTTGTGATCACAACCACGATGCGGCGCGGTCGCGCGGACGGGTCGACCGCCCCGAGGTGCGAAGCCGTCTACGCACCCCGCGGTGCGGCATCGTAGTCTCACGCTGCGATACTGGCCGCTCGGCCGACTGTTCCGCATACTCGGACCGCGATGGAAGAAGTCACGATGGCCCGCGCGAGCGAGCGACCGGCCGAGGGGAAGGCGCCGGTCCCGGCCCCGCACGAAACGGCTCGATCCGAGGGGTTCCGATCCTCCTCGAGCTCGGAGTGGCAGGCCGCGATGGCCCTCGCCGAGGCGCTCATCCCGGGCGGGCACCTCGTACGGCGTGCGGACGAGGCGAGCCTCGAGAAGAGCCTCGCGCTCCTCGATCACTTGTACCCGAAGCTCTCCAAGGTCTGGGGAAAGAGCGCGCTGTTCCTGGATCACCTGCCGCTCGTCCGGACCGGGAAGCGCTTCCGCGACCTCGACCACGCGGGCCAGCAGGCGATGCTTCGCCGCTGGGAGAACGACCCGGTGCTCCGCGGTCCGATGACCGCGTTCATGTTCGCGCTCAAGTTCGCGCACTTCGATCGGCCCGAGGTCTATGCGGGGATGGGCGGCAAGCTCAACGTCGTGACGAACCTCGAGCAGCCGCGCTGGCTCGAGCAAGTGGTCGACGCGAGCACGTACGCAGGTGACCGCGACGTCGAGTGCGAGGTCGTCGTCATCGGGACCGGCGCCGGGGGCGCGGTCGTGGGCAAGGAGCTCGCCGACCGAGGCTATGCGGTCGCCTTCGTCGAAGAGGGGCGCTTCGTCCGGCGCGACGAGTTCACCGGCTCGTCGCTCAAGGCACATCAAGAGTTCTATCGTGGTGGGCTGTCGGCCGGGAACAACCTCTTTCCCGTGTTCATGGGGAGGCTCGTCGGTGGCTCGACGGCGGTCAACGGCGGCACGTCGTTCCGGACGCCGCCCTGGGTGCTCGACCGGTGGTGTGAGGACATGCGGAGTGACGACTTCACTCCCGAGACCATGGAGCCCTATTTTCGCCGCGTGGAGCACAACCTCCAGGTCGAGCCCGCGAACCGGAAGTTCGTCGGGAAGATCGCCGACGTCTTTTCGCGCGGCTGCGACTCGCTGGGCTGGAGCCACTTCGCGATCCCGCGCAATGCGCCTGGCTGCGAGGGCACGGGCTTCTGCGACTTCGGCTGTCGCACCGATGCGCGGCGGAGCACCAACATCAGCTACGTTCCGCCGGCGCTCGAGAAGGGCGCGATGCTCTTCACCAAGCTCAAGGCCGAGCGCGTCTTGATCGAGAACGGGCGCGCCGTCGGCGTCGAGGGCGTCTCTCCCGATGGGAAGCGGATCCGCGTTCGCGGCAAGGCCGTGATCCTCGCGGGCGGAGCCGTCCCGAGCCCGCTTTTCCTCATGAAACAGGGGCTCTGCGGCTCGAGCGGACAGCTCGGACGCAACCTGACGCTGCATCCTTCCGGAGGCCTCGCAGCGACGTTCGACGAGGAGATCCGCGGCTTCGATTCCATTCCACAGGGCTACGGCTGCGACCAGTTCGTCAAGGACGGCATCCTCCTCACGGCGGCTCAGCCCGATCACAACTATGCATCGATCATGTTCCCCTATGGGGGCGATCGGCTGATGGACGCGCTCGGCAACCTGGCCAACACGGCCTGCTTCGGGCTCCTCATCGCCGACGATGCGCGCGGGCGTGTGATGATGGACTACGACGGCTCGGCGGCCGTTCACTACAACCTGCTTCCGTCGGACGTCGATCGATATCAGCGCGCCATCGTGAAGATGAGCGAGATCTGCTGGGCGGCCGGCGCCAAGAAGGTGATGCCGACGATCTTCGGACAGCACACCTTCGAGAACCGCAAGGACTTCGAGCGATTCAAGCGTTCGAAGCTCTCGCCCGGAGACCTCCTGCTCACGAGCTATCACCCGCTCGGCACCTGCAAGATGGGCAGTGATCCGAAGACGAGCGTCGTGGACATGAACAACCAGGCGCACGACCTGCCGGGGCTCTTCATCGTGGATGGCAGCACCGTCTCCGGGCCGCTGGGCGTCAATCCTCAGCTCACCATCATGGCGATGGCGACGCGCGCGGCCGACCGGATCGCCGACCTGCTCTCCTGAGCGCAGGCCTGCGCGTCAGGTGGTGGCGATCGCGGCGTGGACGTCCGCGCCCGGCGGGATCCTGCCCTCGGCGCGCTCGGGTCGACCGCCGCCCTTGCCCCCCGCCGCCTGCACGATGGCTCGCAGCAGCGCGCCGCAGTCCGCCGTGCTCGCCGGGCCGCGCGTCACGACGACGTGCGCGCCTTCCGGGCTGACCGCTGCGACGATCGCGACCCGCGCGCCGGCCCTCGTGAGCTCGGCCGCGACCTTCTGCGCGAGATCTGCGCCGCCTTCGTCGAGCACGAGCGAGATGCGATCGCCGACCACGTCGCGAGCGAGATCGTCGGCGATGCGGCGCGCGAGCGTGGTGCGCAGGCGGCCCGCCTCGCCCTGTGCGTCGGTGAGCTGCGTGCGGAGGCGCGCGATCGCCGGCTCCACGGAGTCCCAGGGCGTCACGAGCGCCCGGCCGACGGCGCGAAGCACGTCGTCCTCGCGGAAGAGCTGCTCGCGGGCCCGGGGCCCGGCGGAGAAGGTCACGCGCGTGCCGCCCTTGTAGCGCTCGGTGCTCGCGATCCGGATCGGGCCCATCTGCGCCGTGCGGGTGACGTGCGTGCCGCCGCAGGGCGAGACGTCGAAGCCCGTGACCTCCACGACGCGGATGTTCTCGCTCTGCTTCGGCGCGCGCCGCAGCGCGAGGCTCGAGAGCTCCTCCGCGCTCGGGAACCAGGCGCGCACCGGACGATCCTCGTCGACGAGCTGGTTCGCGATCGACTCGCACTCGGCGATCTTCGCGTCGGAGAGCACGCCCTGGTCGACGTCGATCGTGCAGGCGGTCTCGCCCAGCCTCGAGCTCACGGTCTCCGCGCGCGCCACGTCCACGAGCGCTCGAGAGAGCACGTGCTGCGCGGAGTGGAGCGCGGCGAACGTACGGCGGCGGTGCGCATCGAGCTTGCCGTGGACGGTCTCACCGAGGGCCGGCAGCGCGCCTTCGAGCACGTGGTGGACGAGGCCGGCGTCATCGATCTGCACGTCGATCACGCTCAGGCCGGCGAGGGCGCCGCGGTCGGACATCTGCCCGCCGGACTCGGGATAGAACGCGCTCCGATCGAGGATGAGGGTGGCGCGCTCGCCGAGCGACGCGTGTCCGACGACCTGAGCGTCGAACTCGAAGAGATGGGTGTCGGACTGGTCGAGCCGCTCGGTCATCGTCTTCTAGCGGCGGCCGCGATCGAAGGAGACGTCGTTTCGGAACGGCGTCATCGCGATCACGTGCTCCTCGCGCGGCGGCCCACCGCGGAAGTCTTGCTTGGTCTCGGAAGCGCCTGCGAGGAGGCGAAGACCTTCGAGCGGCGCGAGCGCATCGAGCTGATCGAGCGCCGAGACGCGCGCGCCTCCGAAGTCGGCGTCGCCGATCACGAACACGACGAGGCCGTCCTCCGCGACGACGCCGCGGACGGCGCGCAGGAACCCGCGCATCTCGGTGTCGAAGCGATCGGCCGCGCGCTCGCCCTTGAGCGTGCGGCGCGAGCCCATCTCGCTCGCCTCGAACTCGGCGTCCGGCAGGTCGAGCCAGGCGAGCCGCATCTGGTGGTGCGCGTAGTAGTCGTAGGTGCCGCCGTACGGTGGAGACGTCACGACGAGGTCGGCGCGCACGCGTGGCCCGAGCAGCTCGTGGACGCGGCGCGCATCGCCCACGAAGAGACGCGGCTCCTCCGCATCCGGCGGGCACGCGTGGAAGAGCGCGTCCCAGCGCTGGGCGAGCTCGTCCGACTTGCGGGCGAAGAGCTCGCTCGCGAGGCCTTTTCGGAGCCGCTTCTCCGTCGTCAGCTCGGAGGTGTCGGCCTTCTTGTTCGAGAGCTTCACGACCAACGACGAGAACACGGCCGCCAGTACGCGCGCGTCGCGCTCGCTCTCCACGTAGCGGATCTCCTCGAGCAGGCCGGCGAGCTCCTTGAGCACGTGCGGCGCGTAGAGCGAGATCATCTCGCGCGGCAGGTTCGCGACGATCGGGGTGCGCGTCTGGACGCGCTCGAGCGAGCCCATGACGACCTGCTCCGCCGCCGCGAGGAAGCTGCGCTGCTCGGGCCCGTCGCGCAGCGCGCACTTCGCCGACGCGACGAGCTGCGAGACCGGGTTCAGATCGATGCCGATCCCGCGCGCCCCATACCGCATCGCCTCGACGAGGACCGTTCCGCCGCCGACGCAGGGGTCGAGCACCCGCGCGCCCGAGACGCCGAGCTCGGAGAAGATCGTCCCGGGGATCGCGTGGTGCATCCGCGCGGGCCAGCTGTGGAAACCGTGGGTGAGGATGTCGGGAGGCTCCGTCGCGGTGCGGGAGAGCGCCTCACCGAAGAGCGCGGCGTACTGAGGATCGCCGTGCGTGCGGATCGCACCGCCGGTGTTCGAGAGCGCGCGTCGCGGCTCGTTCGGATCCTTCACCGGCGCCTTCTTCGGGCGGGGCCGCTCGTGCCGGGGCTGGTCTCTCATCGAACGTTCCTCACGAGCTGGCGCGCTCTCTGATGGGTGGGCTCGGCGCCTCGTTGCCCGAGATCGCGAGACCGAAGAACCCGCGCAGCGCGTGCTGAACGGGGGTGCGCGCGCCGAGCGCGTCGCGAAGGACGAGATCCCGATGACGCACAGGCTCGGCGCCGCGCCGGGCGAGCGTCCAGACGCCGATCAGCGCGCCCTTTCCCTCGCGCGGCACGATGTCGCGGCGGCCGAGGACGTGAAGCGCGGCGCGCGCGGCACCAGACTCGACACGATCGGGCCGGCGCGCGTCCGCGCAGACGACGACGAGCCCGTCGTCCGAAGCGATGCCTGCCGCCGCGAGGAGGTAGTCCTCGATGCCTCCTCGCATCTCGATCCGCGCGTGCGTGCGCTGCGTGTCCGTCGAGGGGCTGCTCGAGCTCGCAGGAAAGTAGGGCGGCGTGCCCGTCACGAGGTCGAATCGCTCGCCGCTCGGTGAGAGCCGCGCGAGGAGGGCGGGATCACGAAGGTCGCCGTGGTGGCGCGCGATCCGCTCCTCGAGCCCGTTTCGCGCGACGTTCTTCTCGAGCAGCGCGAAGGAGATCTCCTGCGCCTCGATGGTGGCGATCGACGCCTCGGGCAGCGCGTGCGCCAGCATGATCGCGACCGAGCCGATCCCTGTCCCGAGGTCGGCCACGCGCTTCGCTTCGGGCCGCGCGCGCGCAGCCTCCCAGGCGACGGCGACGTCGTCGACGGAGTAGCGGTGCCCGTGTGCGCGCTGGAACACGCGAAAGCGCGAGGTGATCGCGTCGTCGGTGAGCACGTCGGTGTCGAGCGAGGGTTCCATCGAGGGCGCGGCGAGGGTGACGCCCTTGACGGCCCGTGTCGAACGGCCCCACAAGACGCCCATGACCACCGCACACGATTTCCACGCGAAGACCATCGACGGTACGGACAAGTCGCTCGGCGACTACGCGGGCAAAGCCCTCCTCGTCGTCAACGTCGCCAGCAAGTGCGGCCTCACGCCGCAATACGAGGGGCTCGAGGCCCTTCAGAAGAAGTACGGCGATCGCGGCTTCGCCGTGCTCGGCTTCCCGTGCAATCAGTTCGCGGGCCAGGAGCCGGGCGCCGAGGCCGACATCAAGACGTTCTGCCAGTCGAAGTACGACGTGACCTTTCCGCTCTTCTCGAAGGTCGACGTGAACGGCGAGACCAAGCACCCGCTCTATGCGTGGCTCGAGACGCAGCCGACGAGCCCCGAGGGGCCCGGCGACATCACCTGGAACTTCGCCAAGTTCTTGATCGCGAAGGACGGAAGCATCGTCGCGCGCTTCTCGCCGAAGGAAGATCCGTCGGGCGCGAAGATCGTCGCCGCGATCGAGTCGGCGCTGGGCTGACCAGGTCATCGGTGACCAGGTCATCGGTGACCAGGTCATCGGTGACCAGAGCACCGGCGACCAGAGCACCGGCGACCAGAGCACCGGCGACCAGAGCACCGGCGACCAGAGCACCGGTGCGC
>JBBSAT010000049.1:0-32257 GCA_038252025.1 Polyangiales bacterium
ACCTGATCGAGCCGACCGTTGAGGTCGCTGCGATCGTAGTCGACGGTGATCCCGGTCGCCTCGGTCCGGATGTCCGGATCGCCCTCGAGATCGTGCGAGATCGTCCTCGCGGAGGCCGGGTCACCACCCGTCGGCGGCGTGGCCGTCTGCTCGACGCCGAGCGGAGAGTACGAGAAGCCATAGGCGGCCCGCGATGGCGGGGTGATGCTATTCGGCCGGTCCATCGGATCGTACCCGATGCCCAGAGTCCGGCCGTCATCGCTCGTGACGCTGGTGGGTCGCGACGCGTCGTCACGCGCCCAGCGGGTCGTGCGCATCAGCGGATCCGTCGCTGTCGCGAGCGACCCGTTCTCGTAGGTGTACGACCAGACGCGCTGCGCCGCGCCGATGCCTTGGCGCACGAACGTCAGGAAGCCATCGGAGTCGTACTCGTACGTCACCGGAGCGAGGCCCGGAGCGCGCTCCTCGATGGCGCGTCCCCGGTCGTCGACGACGGTCACGGACGCGAGGCCCGAGGGGAGCGTCGTCGTCAGCGTGCGCGTGGCCGGGTCCCAGACCGACACGAGCTCGTGACCGTCGGCTCCCACGCGCACCTCGGCGTGCGGAAGGGTCGCGGTCTCCGCGTCGTCGTCGGGGTCGACCGTGCGCCGCTCGTAGGTCGACCAGCGCCTGCCGCTCGGCAGCTCGACCTCACGCGAGGTCACGAACGCCGCAGCGGGTCCGAGCCGAGGATCGGCCGCGGGCGTCTCCCAGATCTGGGTGCCCGTCGGCAGCGTGATGTGGCGCCGCTCTCCGAGCTCGACCGTCGACTGGACGAAGCCCGTGCCGCTGCTCTCGATGCTGTGATCGTCCTCCGGCCCGGCACCGGCCGCGCTGCCATAGACCTCTCGCTGCCCGGGTCGCGGGCCCGTCACCGTGACGTTCGCGCCGAGCCGGGTGACGTCACGGCGAAGCGCAGTGATCGCGCCCTCCGGGCCATGGTCCGCAATCAGCCGTCCAGACAAGTAGTCGAAGGTCGATCGCGCACCGTCCAGAGTCGTGAACGATCGGAGTAGGCCGTCCGGATCGGTCGTGAGCGTCCATGTGGCCTCGAGCGGGTCGGTCACCCCAGCGAGCCAGCCGTTGGCGTCGACCGATAGGCGGTGCGTATGCCCGAACGGACCGATGATGGACGTCGGCGCGCCCGACGCGTCGTGGGTGATCGTCAGCACGTGCCCGTCGTCGTCGGTGACGGATGCGAGATGTCCAGCCGCGTCATAGGCGAAGCTCAGGAGCGCGCGCCCGACGAGTGTATCCACGGTGCGAACGTGACGGCCCGACCCATCGAACAGGTACAAGACCGAGCCGTCTTCCGACGGGACCTGCGTGAGCCCGTCAGGCCGAAGGAAGAACAGCGCGCTCGTCTGCAGCAGGTTTCCACCGAGCGAGATGTAGAGCCCACCGTCGCCCACGGGGGCGATGCAGCCGATCCCCGGAAGGCTCGCCGAGTACGCCGTGACACCGATCAGGTACGCCGGGTCCGTGACGGGCGTCGCTCCCCCGCCGGCGACGGTGTCGATCGCTCGGCCGTTCGCGACGATGCAGCGCACGCGCGCGTTCCGGAGATCAGCGAAACAGATCTCGCCGCCGGGCATCACCGCGATGGAGCTGACGCCATCGAGCCGAGCGCTGACTGCCGAGCCGCCGTCGCCCTCGAAGCCCGCCTCCGCCGCGCCGGCGATGCCGCGCACCACGTTGCCGCGACTGCTCCTCACGATGCGGGTCAGGCGCGTTTGATCACCGACGATCAAGCTTCCGTCTACGTCGGTCGCCAGAGCTCCGATGTTCTCGAATCGTGCGTCGGTCGCCAGCGCGCCGTCGCGATAGCCGGGTCCGCCGCCCGCGTAGCGCTCGATCACGCCGTCCGGTCGCACCCTGCGGATCGTGTGGTTGAAGAAGTCGGCGATCACCACGCTCCCGTCAGGGAGCACCGCGATGCCGGTGATCAGACCGAACGTTGCGCTCACGGCGGGACCGCCATCGCCGCCGGCTCCGGAGAAGTCCGCGCACCGACCCGCGAACGCGTGGATGACGCCGCCCGGGTCGATTCGACGTACGCAGCTCCCACCACCGAAGATGCTGCCCGTATCGGTCACGAAGACGGACCCGTCGGGGCCGCGCGCCATCGGGCCGACGCCGGTGCTGAAGGTCGCGCTCGTCGCGGGGCCTTCGTCGCCTGACGAGCGACTCACGTCCATCCCGCCGGCGAACGGGGTCTCCACGTAACCCACGCGGCGGACGATGCTCCCGCCGAGGCTGGCCAGATAACCGCCTTCAGCGAGCGGGAGCAGGTATCCACCGCGCACAGCCGAGCTCAGACGCACGCGCGTGCCCACGGTCCGCAGATCGCGAATCTCGCCGGTGCCCAACCAGAGGGATCGCGACGGCCGGTCATAGTAGTGGTGATCGGCCAGCGTCCAACCACCCAGCCCGTGCCTGCGCGCGTCGATGATCCCGACACGAACCTCGTAGCGCCTCCGCATCTCGATGGGTGCACGCGCCTCGACATCCACGGAGAGCTCGGTGCCTGGCTCACCGAACGCGAATCCGCCGAGCGTGCCCGGCGCGCGGTACGTCGCGTCGTATGTATAGGTGAGCGTGACCGTCGCGATGGCGGTACCTACGACCACGCGCCCCGCGGCGTCGAGCCCGTTCCATTCCACGAGCCGAATCATACCCATCGGCTCGGGCGGAAAGACCATCGGGCCGATGTGCTGTCCGGCTACATCCACGCTGACCCGGATCTCTCGAACGATGCCCGAGATGTCGTCGCCGACGTCCGTCGAGACCTCGATGCGCTGCGCCGGTCGCCGCCCCGGGACCCGACTCGACGCGTACGTCAATGCGGAGCCGCCACCCACGAGCGGGATTACCTCGCCGAGCACCTGACTGTCACACTCGATGATGCTGCCGCTCCGCGTGCAGTCGCTACGGGCGCGGGCGCGTGCGGAGGGGGGACGCGCGCCGCTCGGCGGCCCGAACGGCCAGTTGATGTCGTGCGGCGTGAAGTGATCGACCTCGACCCACATCAGCTCTGCGCCGACCGCGTAGCGTCCGAGGAGGCCTTCGCGCGCGCTGCTAGGGACTGCGTCGTCCTCGCCACCATCGCCGTCACTGTCGATGAGCACGCGGCCGTCCGCGGCGCCGACGATCCGGACGACGCGGCCGTCCTGCTCGGCGACCCACGCACCGATCTGGCGATCGTAGGCGCCGAGCGGCGCGACGGTGCCGACCGGGAATTGAAGGAAGTTGTCGACGAAGAGCGAAGCGCGCGTCGAGAGCCGGATCGACTCCGTCTGCATGTCGACCTCGTCGGCGGAGACCTCGACCGCATAGGTGTACGCGCTCGCGGCAGGGAGAAGGCCCGGCATCGCGTCCGGGCCGCGCGCTCCGACGGTCAGCTCGGTCGCGCGGAGCGTCAGCTGCGTGGGCGCCCGCGTCGCGCCGTCGCTCCCTCGAACGGTGGCGTCGACGCCACGCGGGAAGACCAGCGTCGCGCGCCGCGAGCCGTCGTCGTCCGTCACCACGGATCCCTGGTGGACCTGGACCGAGTCGGCCCCGAACCGGATCGTGGTGGCAGCACTGTCAACTCGCGTGAGCGCCAGCTCACCGGCCCACGTGTAGTCGAGCGCCGGAACGGCCAGCGCCCTCTGCACCGGTACGTATCCGTCGGACGTGACCGACACGAGCACGGCTGTCCCTGCGTTCACGGCGATGTCGAAGAGCCCATCCGCTTGTGTCCGCGTCTCGCCGAGGTCGGGCTCGCCCTCGACGAAGACGCGCGCGCCCGCGACCGCCGAGCCCGTGTCGCGATCGAGAACCCGACCGCGAACGATCGCAAAGCGCTCCTCGTCGATCGCGCCGTCGACGAGCCCCATCTGATGCGGGCCTGGGCACGCCGAGCTTCCCGCGAACAGGTAGCGGTTTGCGCTGACGAAGTCGCCGCTCTCCTCTAGGGGCGGGGCCGCGCACTCGAGATCGGCGCAGTCGATGGCGCCATCGCCGTCGTCATCGATTCCGTTTCCGCAGATCTCGCCGAAGCCCGACGGAAACTGCGCGTCGCCGACGCCGCCGTCCGATGGGCCCGCCGAGGGATCGCCTGG
Source organism: Polyangiales bacterium (assembly GCA_038252025.1). GTDB lineage: Bacteria > Myxococcota_A > Polyangia > Polyangiales > Sandaracinaceae > JBBSAT01. The sequence goes on from JBBSAT010000049.1 coordinate 4,143, forward strand.
GCAGCCGACGAGAAGAAGAGCAAGCAAGGGCGAGAGAGAACGCATCTGCCAAGGCTCGTCGCGGGGCCGACGAGTGTCAACGCGTTTGTCGTGGCTCGCCGCCGACGTCGACGGGTAGAAGGGGTCGGGCTCGAGATCCTCCCGAGCGCGGCGCGCTACCTCGAGCGCTCAGAGGGAGCACACCAGCGCTCCCAGGACGCGAGCGAGAGGCCACCATTCTACCGAGCCCTCATGCCACTTCCGATCACCGAGCGGAGCCTTCCTCCGTTGCCATCGACGTCACGCCGGCCACCCGTGTTCCTTGCCGTGCAGCTCGTTCACGAACCGGTGGCCAGCCCACGACGACATCGAGGTGCTCGACGCCCACCTGGTCCACGTCTCGCAACCGCCAACCGCGAGCCCATTCTGCCAGCATCCCGCGCGACATGCCAAAGACGGTCTCGAACTCCCACTCTTCGAAGACAGAAGTCGCGCTGAGCCCCGGCGATCTCGGCGAACGCGACGCGAACGCTCGGCAGGCGAATGGTCGACGGGAGTGCCTGCGTCGGTACGGAGAAGGTCCCGCCATCGAAGGCGTCCCCCGGCAACAACTGGGGTCGTGCGCGAGCGCGTCAAGGGGTGCGACACCCGAGCTTCGAGCGCGGCGCGAGAGCTATCTGGAGCCGGGCTCGCTCTGGCCCGAGCGTGGATTGATCGCGCTCGATCGGACTCGGCCCATCAAGAACGCATCGACGTACGTACCGCGGCGAAACGCGTGGCTGCGGAGCGTGCCTTCCAGCACGAAGCCGTGGCGCTCGTAGAGCCCGCGGGCGCGAAGGTTGTCGACGAACACGTCGAGCTCGATCCGCTGCGCGCCGAGCCAGCCGTCGGCGAGCTCGACGCCCGCGCGCATCAGCGCGTCACCGACGCCGCGTCCCTGCGCGTCGGGGGCAACGCCGATCCCGAGCCCGACGACGTGCGCGAGGCGCGGGCTCGTCCCGAGCGGAAAGAGGCCGACGCTTCCGACCATCTCGCCATCGATCTCCGCGACGAGTACTCGTGAGCCCGGCGGCGGGGCGGCGAGCCTACGCTCCCACATCAGGACCGGCTGGAACGGCAGCTGATAGGTGCCCTCCATCACCGAGTCGCTCCCGTGCGAGCGCGCGAACGCGGCGGCGTCCGACGTGGCGCGGGGCCGGACGCGGACCTCGGCGCGCGTGCGTCCGCTCGGGACGACCGGCGGGGAGCCGAGCTCCGGCGGTGCGACCACACCCGGGCGCAGCCGCGCCATCTCGTGGGCCGCGACGTACACGCCGTCCCGCAGCATCTTCGCCGGCGACGTCGCTTCGATCTCGAAGCCGTGCCTCTGGTACAGGCGGATCGCCGCGTGGTGATCGACGTGCACGCCGAGCTCGATCCGCGTGATGGCGAGCCAGCGATCTGCGGCGTCGACGAGCGCGGACACCAGCGCGCTGCCGACGCCCTTCCCCTGGCTCGCGCGCGCGACGGCGACCCAGAGCCGTGCGGCATGGCGTCGGCGTACCGGCACCATCGTCTCGAGCTCGGCCGCGCCGACCAGCACGTCTCCCTCGAACGCGCCGAGCAAGACGACGCGATCGTGAGCGAGCCCCTGGATTCGTTCGCGTACCTCCTCGACGTAGTCGCCCGGTGTTCCGCCCAGGGTGCGGGCGACCTCGGGCGCCGTGACGAGCGCGTGGAGCGCCTGGTGATCGACCGGCTCGATCGCTCTGAGCTGCATCGCCCACGGTTCTGAACGCGCGGCCGCTTCCCGTCCAGCGGCTCCCCGCGCCGAGGTTTCTGAAGCTGCCGTCGCTCAGCGGGGCCCGCGACTGCGATCGTCACGGCGATCGTGGTCGTCACCGTGACCGCGACCACGCGGAGGCGTCACGACCACCGACCCGCGACCACGCGGAGGCGTCACGACCACCGACCCGCGACCGCGAGGAGGTGTCACGACCACCGACCCCCGACCACGTCGAGGCGTCTCGACCACCGGCCCGCGACCACGCGGAGGCGTCACGATCACCGTGGGCCGCGGCGGGGCCACGTACACCGTGGGCTGCGGCGGGGCCACGTACACCGTGGGCTGCGGCGGGGCCACGTACACCGTCGTCCGCGGCGGAGCCACGTACTGCGGCTCCACGTACACCGTGGGCTGAGGAGAGCTCACGTAGACCGTCGGCTGCGGTGTGTAGACGGTCGCACGGGCACGGCCGTGCGGAAGGCAGCCCGAGGCGAGCGCGGCGAAGAAGAGCGGGACGGCGAGAACGACGCTGGAACCACGCATGGGAACCTCCGAGGAGGCCACCCCTCAGCATTCGCAGTGCCAACCCGAGATCGCGATATTCGGCCACGATCGGCGCATCTGTCGCCATCCGATGGTCGCAAATCGCCCCGAGGTCACGGATCGCGACAGTGACTCGTCGTCAGGTGGCGCCGCTCTTCGAGCTCGACCCCGGTTCACTTCCGAGCTCCTCCCCGAGCAGCGCGCTCAGCCGATCGACGACGCGCGCCATCGCAACGACGTCCTTCGCGCTCGCTGTCTCGAGCAAGCGCTCGACCGCGCTCTCCACCGTGCCTCGCGCCGCCGCGTCGAGGTCGAGCGCGCGGGCCTTCGCCGTGAGACCGAGCAACGCCCGCCGCTTGTCGCGCGGGTCGCGCCGCCGATCGAGGAGGCCCTTGGTCTCGAGACGGTTCAGCGCCGCGGACACCGTCCCGGGGTCCACGTGCAAGAGCGTCGCGAGCTGTCCCGCCGTCATCCCCGGGTACTTGCCGATGCAGCGCAGCACCAAGCGCTGCTGCGCCGTGACGCCGAAGCGCTTGTCCATGCCGCTCGAGAGCCGCTCGAGCGCATGGTTGAGCCGCCAGACGCGCCCGAGGAAGTCGAGCGCCGGCCCGAGCGGGAAGTCCACGCGTGGCTCGCTCTGCCGCGTCACGGCCGCGGGCGCTTCTCTCGCAGGAGAACGAGCCTGGCGAGCAGGCGATCCATCTCCTTCTGATCGCGGAGGAAGTACGCCGCCGCCGAAGAGCGCGACTCTCCCACGCGGACGCTCAGGAGGCGCCCGGGCTGGTCGATCTCGAACACGTCCTCATCGGTCACGTCGTCGCCGACGAAGAGCGCCGTATCGGCCTTCTCCTTCGCCCGCAGGTCGAGGAGCGCATCGCCCTTGTGAGGCGCGTTCGCCGGCACGACGTTGACGACGAGCTTCCCCGCGACGACGCGCATCTTCACCGGCAGCGCGTCCACCGCCGAATGGATCGCCGCGCGAGCGAGACGCTTCTGCCGAGACCGTCGATAGTGGATCGCGAGCGAAAATCGCTTGTCCTCGATGTCGACGCCGGCCCATCCCGCGAGCGACGCGGTGAGGCGATCCCGTGCGCGGCTCACCTCCTTCTCGAGACCGCCGAGTCTCCCGCCAGACTCGAGCCCGTGGTTCCCGATGACGTACTTCACCCGCGCCCCGTTCAGACGTGCCTTCACGTCGGCCCGACTTCGCCCCGAGATCACGGCGCATGGGTAGAGCGCACAGACCTTCACGAGGAGATCCTCGGTGCGCTTCCGCATCCGCGCCGCGTCGCGCTCGGGGACGATCGGCGCGAGCGTCCCATCGAAGTCGAACGCGAGCAGAACGCGCGAGAAGGCCAGCTGCGCGAGCACCTCGGCGTTCTCCTCGGCGAGGAGGTGCTTCATCGAGGGGACGCGGCCGGGAGTCGTCGACATCGACCGTCCCTAGCACACGATGCTTGGATATCCAACCGTCTCGTGCTAGTGGCAGGAATGTCCCTCGCCGACCTGGGCCTCATCGGTAACTGCCAGCTCTCCGCGCTCGTGCGCCGTGACGGGGCGATCGTCTGGTCGTGCATGCCGCGCTTCGACTCGCCGCCGATCTTCGGCGCGCTGCTCGACGAGGAGAAAGGCGGGCGCTTCTCCATCGGCCCTGCGATTCCTCAGATGGGTGAGCAGCGTTACCTGCCGAACACGAACGTGCTGGAGACGCGCTTCGAGACCGTGGACGGAGCCTTCCGCGTGATCGACTTCGCGCCACGCTTCCGCCTCTACGAGCGCAACTTCAGGCCGACACGCCTCGTGCGCATCGTCGAGCCCATCTCCGGGACGCCTCGTATCCGCGTGCTCTGCGATCCGATCCTCGGCTGGGAGCGCGGTCGGCCACACAGCGAGCAGGGCTCGCACCACGTGGCCTTTCATGGATACGAGGCGAGCCTCCGCCTCACGACCGATGCGCCGCTGTCGTATCTTCACGACGAGCCCTTCGCGCTCACCGAGCGCAAGCACTTCGTTCTCGCGTGGGGAGCTCCCGTCGAAGAGCCCCTCGAGCCCATGTGCGACAGGTTTCTCCGTGAGACCGTCCGCTACTGGCAGCTCTGGGTGAAGCACTGCGACGTCCCGCCCATCTACCAGGAAGAGGTCATCCGCTCGGCGCTGGCGCTGAAGCTCCACTGCTTCGAGGACACGGGCGCCATCGTCGCCGCACTGACCACCTCGATCCCCGAGGCGCCCGGATCGGGCCGCACGTGGGACTATCGATATTGCTGGCTGAGAGACGCGTTCTACACGCTCGGCGCATTCCGCTCGATCGGTCACTTCGAGGAGCGAGAGCAGTTTCTGCACTACCTCTTGAACGTGGCGTCCTCGGCCCCGGATCTCGATCTCGCGCCGCTCTATCGGATCGACGGGAAGAGCGACCTCGAAGAGCGCATCCTCACTGACTGGCCAGGATACATGGGCGAAGGGCCCGTTCGCGTCGGGAACGGCGCCGCGGCACACGAGCAGCATGACGTCTTCGGAGAGATGGTCCTCGCGCTGACACCGCTGTTCCTGGACGCGCGCTTTCGAGAGCAGGTGAGCCCGCAGGTCCTCGATCTGGTCAGTCGGCTCGCGCGACGCGCGGTGAACGTGGCGGGCAAGCCGGACGCCGGGATCTGGGAGTACCGAGAAGACTGGCGCCCACAGACCTTCAGCTCGCTGATGTGCTGGGCCGCTGCCGACCGGATGAGCCGCATCGCGAAGCTGCATCGACCCGCGGACGCGGAGGAGTTCGCGCAGGGGGCCGATCGCATTCGCGAGGAGATCCTGTCCCAGGCCGTCGAGGCGGGGCGCGGCTGCCTCGTCGCCGACTATGGGGGTACGGAGGTCGACGCGGCCCTCCTTCAGGCGGTGACGCTACGGCTCTTGCCTCCCAGCGATCCGCGGATGCACCAGAGCGTGGACGCCATCCGCGCCGACCTCGAGCACCATGGTTGGTTGAAACGCTATCGCACGAACGACGGCTTCGGCGTCCCGGTGGTGGCGTTCACTCTCTGTACGTTCTGGCTGGTCGAGGCGCTCGCCAAGCTCGGGCGTACCGAGGAAGCCCGCGTCTTGATGGAGCGGATCCGCTCGTCGAGCTCCGGCCTCGGGCTGCTCTCCGAGGACATCGAGCCGCTCTCCGGCGTCATGTGGGGTAACTTCCCGCAGGCCTACTCGCACGTCGGGCTGATTCATGCGGCCTTCGCGGCGTCTCCCCGCTGGTCCGAATTCGGTTCATGAGCGAACCGATGCAGCCGCCAGCGAACGAGAGCCCGCCGTCTTCACCGCCGGAGGCGTGGGATCCGCTGTTCCAGCTCGCGAAGCGCGCCGGGCGCCCCGTCGAGCGCTTCCTCCAGATCGAGGCCGCGAGCGGTGTGCTCTTGCTGGTCGCCGCGACGGCGGCGCTCGTCTGGGCGAACTCGCCGTGGGCGGAGAGCTACGAGCAGCTCTGGCACACTGCGGTCGGGCTCCGTGTGGGGCCCTACGCCTTCGAGCGAACGCTCGAGTGGGTCGTCAACGATGGGCTGATGGTGATCTTCTTCTTCGTCGCCGGGATGGAGATCCGGCGCGAGCTTCATCGCGGCGAGCTCTCCGAGTGGCGGCGCGCGGCGCTGCCTGCCGCCGCGGCGATCGGCGGGATGGTGGTTCCCGCGATGCTCTACGTGGCGATCGCCGGAGCCGAGAGGACGAGATCGGGCTGGGGCGTTCCGATGGCGACCGACATCGCGTTCGCGGTGGGGATCCTGACGCTGCTCGGCTCTCGTGCGTCCCCTGCGCTGCGCGTGCTGCTCCTGGCGCTCGCGGTCATCGACGACCTCGGCGCCATCATCGTCATCACGCTCTTCTACTCGTCGGGCGTCGTGGTCTCCGGGCTCCTGGTGGCCGCCCTGGGCTTCCTCGGCATCTTCGCGATGCAGCGGCTCGGCGTGCGAACGAAGCTCGTCTACGTCCTGCCGTCGCTCGTCGCCTGGGCGGGGATCTCGGCAGCCGGGTTTCACCCGACGATCGCCGGCGTGATCATCGGGCTCGTGACGCCGGTGCGCGCCTGGCTCGGCCCCGACGGCTTCGTCACGGACGCGCGCAAGCAGCTCGATCACCTCGACGAGACCAGCCCGAAGCGCCTCTCGTCACACGATCTGGCCGAGACTCTGCAGAAGGTCGACGTCGCCCGGCGCGAGGCGATGTCCCCCGCGGAGAGCCTCATCGAGTCGCTCCACCCCTGGGTCGCGTTCGGGATCATGCCGCTCTTCGCGCTCGCCAACGCGGGCGTCTCGCTCTCCGGCGGCTCCCTCGACGCCTCATCGCTGCGCGTCGCGGTGGCCGTCGTGGTCGGTCTCGTCGTGGGCAAGCCCGTCGGGATCCTCGTCGTCATCTGGGTGACGCGGCGGCTCGGCATCGCCACCCTCCCCGTCGGCATCGGAGCGCGCGAGCTACTCGTGCTCGGGGTGGTTGCTGGCGTAGGGTTCACCATGGCGCTCTTCATCGCCCAGCTCGCTTTCACCGACCCGAGCCTCCTCGCTGGCGCGAAGCTCGGCGTGCTCGTCGCGAGCTGCATCGCCGCCATCGGCGCGCTGGTGCTCGGGCGCGCGCTGCTGCCGCAGCCAGGCGCGGAGGGCGCTGCGCGAACCGCCCACGAGGCGGAAGGATCGACCGAGAAGTGAAGTTGTCGAGGCCGGCGCCGCCGATCAGGCTGGCGATGCACACGCGTAGGGGTGGCCGTTGAACGAATGGATTCAGCTCCTGGGCGGCGGCATCCTGCTGTACTTCGGAGCGGAGTGGTTCGTGGGCGGTGCGTCGGGGCTCGCGCTCGCCTTGCGCATCCCGCAGATCCTCGTCGGGCTCACGGTCGTCGCGTACGGGACGTCGGCGCCGGAGATCATCGTGGGCGTGGAGGCCGCGACCGCTGGGCACGGCGACGTGGCGCTCGGCAACGTCATCGGCTCGAACATCGCGAACATCGGGCTGATCCTGGGTGTGGCCGCGCTCATCCGGCCGGCGCGCGTCGACGGCGCGCTGCGCAGGCGTGAGCTCCCCGTGCTGCTCGCGAGCACGGCGCTCATCCCGCTGCTCCTGCTCGACGGCGTGGTGAGCCACTGGGAGGCAGCCGGGCTCTTGCTCCTCGCCCTCGCCTACACCGCTTGGATGGTCCGCGTGGCGCGCGCCTCCTCCACGATCGCCGCAGCGCGCGTGGACACCAAGGCGGAGCAAGAGGCCGCGGACACCGCCGGCGCGCCGAAGCAGATCGGGGCGATGCGCGCAGCAGCGACGGCGGCCTTCGGCCTCATCGTGGTGCTCATCGGCGGAGACCTCTTCGTCGAAGGCGCGGTCTCGGTGGCGCACGCCCTCGGGATGAGCGATCGGCTCGTCGGTCTCACGATCGTCGCAGCCGGGACCTCGCTCCCCGAGCTCGTGACCAGCGTGATCGCGGCGCGGCGCGGGCACTCGGATCTCGCCGTCGGCAACGTCGTGGGATCCAACATCTTCAACATCCTCCTCTGCCTCGGTTCCGCGTCGCTCGCGGGCACGGTGGGCGCGCCGATCGAGACGCTGACGGTCGACCTCGCCGCGCTGCTGCTCATCACGCTGGCCGGAGCGAGCTTCATCCGGAGCGAGCGCACCATCACCCGCGTCGAAGGAGCGATGGCGCTGAGCCTCTACGTGCTGTTCACCGCCATCACGATCGCGCGAGGCTGAGCGCGCGCTCAGACCGGCGGCACGTCGTCGAGGGCGTCCGTCTCGAGCGGCGTGATCATCGGAACCTCCACGCCGAGCTCGCTCGGGATCACGATGAACGGCACCTCTGCGGCCGCGTGGCAGACGTTGCATCCGGTCGTCGCCGCGGTGTACGCGCGGCGGAACGCAGCGAGATCGTGAGCCCGCGCCGCGGCCTCGAGCGGAGGAAAGCTCGTCTCGGCGAACGGTGTGATGCGCTCGTGGATCTCTGGCGGAGCGGGCGCGTCGAGCAGCGGCCCCTCGTAGATCTCGGCCAGCTCCTCGACCTCGTAGGCGGCATAGTCCCAGCGCCCGGCGCGGGCCGCGCGGCCGCTGAGCTCGAGCCGATGGCCGATCTGGAGCATGAGCGGGCCGAAGCGCGCTTCCGAGCCGCCCGCCCGCTCCTCCGGCGGCGAGGGGTCGCCTCCTTTGCAGGAGCACGCGAGGACGAGGACCACCGAGAGCCAGGTCGGACGCATCCGCGGATGCTGCCTGATGTCGGCGCGCGCGTCGCGGTTCGGAGATCGCGCTCGCGGCGCCGCCCTGGCTCTCGCGGCCGCCAGAGCGCATGCTGGCGAAGCCGATGCGCAAGACCGTCGTCGCTCTACTCGCCCTCGCCCTCACCTCGGCGTGTGGCGCTCGGGGCCCAGAGGAATGCCTGCGAAACGTCGAGTGCGTCGAGCGCTGCGGCGGCCCGGTCGTGGTCGACGCGGGCTGCGGGTCGTGCCCGACGGGGCTGGTCGACATCGCGCGATGTGCGCCGTCGGACGCCGGGCGAGACAGCGCCGTGCCGGATGCATCGACATGCGCGCCGCTCGGCGGGGCGTGCGGCGTGACCACCTGCTGCGGCACCGCCACGTGCTGCGTGCTTCGGTTCGACGGCGGCGGCGGAGCAACCCTTTGTCAGGCCAGCTGTAGCTGAGGCTCGACTCGCTGCACGGGGGGCGCGGTGCGGTCGTCGCGTGGGATCCATCCCGAGGTCCGGTCGGTATACTCGCGCGCGATGACAGAAGCCGTTGCTCCCAGCACGTCCGCCGACATTCCTGGCGCGGCGCAGGCCGCCATGGCCGTGCGCGTTCGACTCCCGCTGTTCGTGAAGCTCGCGACGATGGCCTGCGTGCTGGCCATCGTCCCGCTCGGCGTGGTCGGCGCTCTCCTCGTGGACGTGAACGCGCGTACGGTCGAGGAGCTGCATCGAGACGCGCAGATCCTCGCGCTCGACGATCTGTCTCGGACGATCGAGGAGGAGCTCGCGAGGGCGGAGGACGACCTCGCGATGGCAGGCGCTCTGTTCGCGGACGCGACCCTCGACGACGAGACGCGGCTCGCGGTGATCCGCGCCGAGATCGAAGGGCGCTCGTCGATCGACCACGTCGCGCTCTACGACGCGAGCGGCGCGCGCATCGCGGTCATCGAGGAGGAAGGCGTCGGCGGCGTCGAGGTGCCCGAGGCGCTCCCCGCCGAGATGCGCGCCGAGATCGAGCACGCGCACGTCGCGACCGGCGCCATCTCGCGCGACGGCGACCGTCTGCGGGCGCTCATCGCGGTCCGTATCCGCGTCGGTGACACGACCACGGGGTACGTCGCGTCGGCAGTCCCGCTCGTGAGCCTGCAGACGCGCGTCGAACGGCTGGACGCCGCGCACTTCGCCGGGAGCGAGGACGGTGTGTTCGTGGTCGACTCGAGCTTCCGGCTCGTCGCGCACCCCGACCTCGAGCGCGCGCTCGCGCGGGAAGAGATGCACGACGGCATCCTCGCTGGCGTCACGCCCGAGATGTTCGGCCCGAACTTCAATCAGGCGAAAGAGTATGCGAGGCCCGACGGGACCCCGATGCTGGGCTCGACGTCCGGAATCGCGGGGAGGCCCTGGGCGCTCGTCGCGCAGCTGTCGCAGTCGGTCGCCTACGCATCGCTCGAGCGGATGCGGCTCATCATCTTCGCCACCGTCGTCGGCGCGATCCTCGTGGCGCTCTTGCTCGGCCTCGGGATGGCCAGCGCGATCAGCCGGCCCGTCCTCGCGCTGACGCGATACGCAGGCCTGCTCGCGAACCGGCAGTTCGACGAGCGCGTCGACGTGCGGACGAACGACGAGCTCTCGGTCCTGGGCGGGGCGCTCAACCGTGCCGCGGGCGACCTCGCGGAGAGCGAGGTCCGGATTCGTCACGAGGTCGCCGTTCGCACCGACCTCGGACGCTACGTCCCGGAGCAGCTCGTCGATCGGATCGTGCGACGCGAAGCCGACATGCGGCTCGGTGGGGAACGACGCGCGATCACCGTGCTCTTCGCGGACGTCGTGGGCTTCACGCCGCTCGCGGAGAAGCTGCCGCCCGAGCAGGTGGTGATGATCCTCAACGAGCTCTTCACGATCCTCACCGAGATCGTGTTCAAGCACGGAGGCACGGTCGACAAGTTCGTCGGCGACTGCGTGATGGCGTTCTGGGGCGCGCCAGGTGACCAGGACGACCACGTCCGACGCGCGCTCGAGGCCGCCGAGGACATGCAGAGCTGGCTCGAGAGCGGCAACGAGCGATGGAAGACGCGGTACGGCGTGTCGATCCAGCTCGCGATCGGCGTCAACACGGGCGACGCGATCGTCGGCAACATCGGCTCCGAGAAGCGGATGGAGTACACCGCGATCGGCAACGTCGTGAACCTGGCGGCGCGGCTCGAGGCGATCGCGCGGCCCGCGCAGATCCTCATCACGGACGCGGTGCGGAACGCAGCGGGCGACCGGTTCGAGACGGTCGACGCCGATCTTCATCGGCTCACGGGCTGGGCCGAGCCCGTCCGGCTCTGGGAGCTGAGGCCGTGAGCCAGCTCGCGATCGGCGACGTGCTCGCGGAGCGCTACCGCCTCGTCGGGATCCTCGGCGAGGGCGGGATGGGCGCCGTGTACGAGGCGGTCCAGATCGACCTCAACCGGTCCGTCGCAGTGAAGCTGATGCACGCGAGCAACGGCGGCGAGGCAGACGCCGTGGCGCGGTTCCAGAGAGAAGCGCGCGTCACGGCTGCGCTGCACCACCCGGGTGCGGTGAAGATCTTCGACTTCGGCAGAGACGGCGAGGGGCGCTTCTACCTCGTGATGGAGAAGCTGCACGGGACGACGCTTCGCAGCTTCGTGCAACCGGACGCGCCGCTCATCCCGATCGCGCGCGCCGTGTCGATCGCCATGCAGATGGCCGACGTGCTCGTCGCGGCGCACGCGATCGGTCTCGTCCATCGCGACCTGAAGCCCGAGAACGTGTTCCTCGAGACCAACCTCGACGGGAGCGACCGCGTCGTCGTCGTCGACTTCGGGCTCGCCTACATCGAGGACCGTGCGGACGCGAGTCGGCTGACGAAGGAGGGCGTCATCGCGGGAACGCCCATGTACATGTCGCCCGAGCAGTGCGCGGGAAAGAACATCGGAACAGCCGCGGACATCTACGCGCTCGGCTGCATGCTCTACGAGATGGCGACGGGGCACGTCCCGTTCGAAGGCGCGTCGTTCGAGCTTCTCGTGAAGCACGCGTTCGAAGATCCGAAGTCGCCGGGCCAGCGCCGCCCCGAGATCTACGTCCCGCGCTCGCTCGACGAGCTCATCATGGAGATGCTCCGCAAGGCGCCGGAGTCGCGCCCGACGGCGGATGCGCTCGTGACGCGGCTCGCGCGGCTCGCGCTCACGCTTGGCGAGCGCGAGCGCTCGCGCGGGCGTGAGCTGCTCGAGGGGCGCGCGGCGAGGATGATCCCGACGGTTCGTCCGCTCCCCGACGACGATGCGGACGCCCTTCGCGCCACGAGCCCGCCGGACGCGCCGACGGAGACGGCCGGACGGACGATCGGGATCGTGGGCGCGCTCTCGAGCGAGCTCGCGCTCGGGCTTCGCGCCAACGGCCTGCCGCCCGTCGAGGTGACGGGCCCGCCGATCCCGGCCGGCGTCGTCGCGTTCTTCGCTCCGGCGGCCTCCGTCGACACGCTTCGCGCGCTGGTCGCGTTCGGCCTTCCCGTGCTGACCGATGGCGAGCCGGACGACGTCGAGAAGGTCGCGCAGATGGTCGGGCTCGGAGTGGCCGACGTGGTGCCGCTGCCGCTGCGCGTGGAGGCGCTCGCGAGCAAGGTGCAGCGGGCGCTGAAGAAGGCCGCGCGTCGGGCGCGGTGAGCGCGCCTGACACGAACGCGAACGGTCAGGGGTCGAAGCTCGCGCGGACGTTCGCAGCGAGGGTCGCCGTCGGCCAGAGGTCGTCCCCGAACCCGTAGCGACCCGCGATCGAGATGACGACGGGCGAGAGATCGATCCCGACGCCGAGGCCGACACCGCCCGCGTACCAGTCGCGACCATCCTCGCGCCCGATCGTCATCGTGCCCTCGACGCCGACCGAGAGCGGACCGGCGACCGAGACGTCGAGACCGTACGCGCTCGCCCAGAGCAGGCTTCCGTTCGCGGTGAGATCGAAGATCCCGGACTGACGAGTGCGCAGCGCGAGGCGCTCGAGAAAGCGGAGCGAGAAGTCGGCCGCGACGGAGAGCCGTCCGCGATCGAGCCCTTGCGCGCCTGCCGTCGGTGCCCAGAGGCCGAGCTCGAGCGCGAGGCCCGCGCCGCCGCCGTCTTCGGTGCTCAGCACGCGTGAGCCCAAGGCCACGAAGAGATCACGCGCTCCGCGATCGGCGCTGCGCGCCGCCTGACCGATGATGTCGAGCGGAGCGACGGCGGAGAGCCGGAGGTAGTCGTCGAACAGGCCAGCGGTGACGCCCGCCACCATGCGCACGCGAGGATCGACCTCGCCGAGGCGGGCGCTCCCGAACATGAGCCCCACGGTCCCGCCGACGCCGGTGCGCTGCTCGTCGCGGAGCCCGACCCAGCTCGGTGCGGCGAAGAGGCCGAGGCCCTCGTGGAGCGCGAAGCTCGGCGCGGTCGGCTCCTCCACGGGAGGCGGGACGACGGGCTCCAGTACCGCCACCGAGACGCTGGCTCGGCCGAGGATCACGTCGGGCGCATCGCGGAGCGCGAGCGTGATCTCGACCTCGTTCGCGGCGTCGAGCGAGGGCGTGACGGTGGTCCGGAGGCCGCCGTCCGCGTCCGCGCTCGGGGCGCCGAGGGCGAGGCCGTCGGCCGCGAGAACGAGCGCGCTCGGATCGACCGCCGAGCCCTCGATGACGAGGCGGACGCCCGTCGCCTGCTCCCGCGGGAGCGCGCCGAGGGGCTCACCCAGAGCGGAGAGCACACGCGCGCGAAGGCTCACGACGCGGAGATCGAGCCCGACGATCGTGGCGCCGTCGGGCGTCACGCAGGTGAGGAAGGTGTCGCCGGCCATCGCGAGCACGAGCTCGTGCGAGGGCTCGCTCGTCCCCGCAGCGCAGACGACGCCGTCCGGCACGACGACGCGCGTGCTGACGAGGGCCTCGGGCGGCGGCGGCGGCGCGGTGGCGAAGAGCGTCGCGTCGCCGAGCGCGTCGAGCTCCTCGAGGATGTCGACGGGCGCGGTCCCGACGGCCGGAAGCTCTTCGCCGGGCGCGACGAGGCGGACGCCGACCACCTCGAAGGTCGACGGAGCCGCCGGCCGGCCCTCGAGGAGCTCCTCGTCGATCGTGGAGACGCGCACGAAGTAGCTGCCCGGCGGAAAGCGGTACGCCTCGAAGCGCGTGACCGTCGCCGGAACCTCGGTCTCGTAGACCAGGTCGCGTCCGTCTTCACGACGGGCAATCTCGAGGCGGTAGGACGCGGCGTGCTCGGCCGGGAGCCAGCTCCCCGTCATCGTGCCGCCCGTCCCGTACACACCTAGGAACGAGCGCGTCTCGCTCGCCGCCCAGGCGGGTGCGGGGGGGAGAGGCCGCGGCGGTGTGGGCCGCTCGCCTCGGCGAACGTGGGTGCCGCGCCCGACGGGAACCTCGAGGGTCTCCGTGCCGCTCTCGCCGGTGGTCCGGACGTGCGCCGGGCCACCCCGCTGCGCCGACACGGCCGTGTCACCGTTGGGGGTGATACGGACGGTCGTCTCGCCGACGCCGAGCTCGACCTCGGCCGCGGGCGTCTCGACCACGAGCGGTGCGCCCCCCGAGAGCCCCGAGAGCCGGCTGAGGATCGAACCCTCACGGAGAACGGCGCGCGAGCCCTCCTCGCGGACCCGCTCCACCGAGCCGCCGTGCACGATGACCAGCGTCTCGGCGCGGATCGCGGCGACGGCCGAGGCGCGGAACGTCAGCTCGGCGCTCGACTGCTCGCCCGTGCTGACGCGCGACCCCGAGTAGAGCTCTTCACCGATGCGCGCTCCAGACCAGCTCGGCTGTTCGGGGAGCTGCGCGCGCACGCTCCCGCGCGCGTCGATCACGGTGGCGTCCGCGCCGGACTCTCGAGGCAGCGGGAGCTCGAGCACCGTCCCCGCGTGCAAGTGGTGGGGCATCGGGCCGAGGCTCGGGTTGTGCTCGTGGATGCGATCGTAGCGGCGCGGGCTTCCGTAGAACCGCTCCGCGATGCTCGCGCAGGTGTCGCCCTCGCGTACCGTGTACTGCTCGACGTCCTGCGCGAGGGCCGGCGAGGCCGAGGCCAAGAGGACCGCGGCCGCGCCGAGGAGCCCGAGGACGCGTCGCGACCTCATGGCGTGGCCTCCAGGCAGCCTTCGCGCAGCGTGAGCTCGGGAGGGAACGGTTCGACGACGAAGAACTCGACGCGCCGGTTCGACTGCCGCGCGGCGCGCGTGGCGCCAGCGACCAGCGGATGGAGCTCGCCGCAGCCCCAGGCCTCCAGCCGCTCCGGCGCCACGCCGTGAGCCTCGAGCCAGCTGCGGACGCTCGCCGCGCGCGCACGAGAGAGACGGATGTTGGCGGAGTCGCGACCGCGATCGTCGGTGTGACCCTCGATCCGCACGCGGGCGACGTCCTCGGTGCTCTCGAGGATCGCGAGAACATCCATCAGCACGGGCTCGCTGGCAGGCAGGATGCGATCGCTCCCCGTCGCGAACTCGACGCGGTCGCTGATCACGATGGCGCCGCGCTCGGTGATGTAGGCCCTCGCGGGACAGCCGCGGGTGGCGGGATCGTCGGTCACGACGCCCGGCGTCGTCGGGCAAGCGTCCTCGACGTCGGCGACGGTGTCGTCGTCGGCGTCCTCCTCGGGACAGCCGTCGCGATCCTCGATCTCGTCGTAGTCCTCGCAGTCGAGGACGCAGTGGTCCTCGGCGTCGACGATGCGGTCGCCGTCGCGGTCGAGCTGGCCGTAGTCCGCGGCGCCGGGGGGGATCACGCGCTCGCGGGACGCCGCATCCTCGGGGCGCTCGCTCGTGAGCTCGAGGTCGCTCTCGCTCTCGCCCTCGCCCTCGCCCTCGCCCTCGCCCTCGCGCACGCCCTCGCCCTCGCCCTCGCCCTCGCCCTCGGCCTCGACCTCGACGGCGCTGCCGGGGACCGACGCGCCGAGATCCACGTATCCGAGCGTGAGCACCCCTCGGAAGACGGGCGCGCCGTATCCGTCTCCCAGCCCGACACCTCCTGCAAGACCGATGAACAACGGCGCCACCGGCCGCACCCGGGCGCCGAGCAGCACCTCGACCGGCGACACGGTGGACGTCGCGAACCGATCGAAGGGCGTTGCGCCGAAGCCCTCGAGCGATGCGTCGAGCACGCCGGGGACGATGTCGACGCCCAGCGCGAGCGCCCACGTGAGCTCGTGCTGGACGCGCAGCGCCTGGTAGGCCGCCACCTCGCGGAAGCGCGCCCCGAGGTTCGCGGTGATGTGCACCGGAGCGAACCGCAGCTCTGCCGCCACCTCCGGCGTGAACGACACGCCGGCTTCACCCGCGAGGTCCTGCGACGGCGCGGTCGCCTCGGCGAGAGGGATCGTGGCCTCCGTCTGCAGCGCCACTGCGAAGACGTCGCTCTCGCCGCCGTAGAGCTGGTAGCGAAAGGTCAGCGCCAGATCGCCCAGGCCCGGCCCGCTCGCCGCCGGATCGCGCAGACCGGGCGCCGCGGTCGTGCCTGCGGGGCCGCCCATGTAGAGGACGACGGGGACGCGGAGCGCGACCAGAAAGCGGTCGAAGAAGCCGATCGCGCCGCCCACCTGGCCGGTGAGCTCGTGATCGACGAGCACACCCCCTGTCCTGCTCGCGGGCCCTCGAAGGGGCTCGAGCGCGTAGTCGATGTGCAAGCTCGCAGCGACGCCGAGGTGCCCGAGCGTGCGCGGCCGAGTCACCACGAACCCGTCGAGCGGCGTCTCGGCCGCACGATACTGATCGAGCGTCACGCCTTGAGCGAGCGCAGTGGACGCCGACAGGAGACCGATCGCGAAGATCGTCGCGCCCAGGAGCGAGGCGCGTCGGGGCGCGCCGCCCTGCTCGCCCCGAGACATATGCACGCGGCTCCGCCCACGATCGTTCCTCGAGTGGACGTCCATCGGCTAGCAGGTCTCGTCGATGAAGCTGTCGCAGTCGTTGTCGATGCTGTCGCAGATCTCGATGGCGTCCGGCGAGATGTTCGGATCGGTGTCGTCGCAGTCGAGCCCGCAGCCGATCTCCATCGGACCGAAGGTGTCGCGGTCGGCATCGATGAGATCGAAAACGCATCCGTCCGTCGCCACGCAGGAGTCGGTCGTGCACGCGTCTCCGTCCGTGCAGGAGACCGATTCCGAGCACCGTAGGCGCGTGTCGCACAGGGCGACCGCGCCGCACTCCGGGAGGCTCGGTGCGCAGTCGCGCGTCTCGACGCACATGTGGCCGATGCCGCACGGTGCGCACTCGCGACCCCCGCAGTCGACATCGGTCTCGGTGCCGTCCTGGACGCGATTGCTGCACGCGGCCGTCACGAGCGAGTGGCAGAACGAGTCGCACGCGGTCGAGAGGCTGGTGTCGCACTCCTCGCCGGCCGCGGAGTCGACGAAGCCATCGCCGCAATACGAGGTCACGCCGGACTCTTCGATGCAGTCCGAAGTGCAGACGACGCAGCTCATCGCCCCGTAGTCACACGACTCCGTGACGGTGTTGCCGTCGTCGCACTCCTCCGGGGCGACCACCACGCCATCGCCGCAGCCGACCGAGGAGACGCACGTCCACGACGAAGAGTCGCAGCGCTCGCCGCGGGCGCAGTCCGCGTTCTCCCCGCAGCAGCCGTCGGCGGTCACGATCACGTCTCCGAGCGTGCCGAGACAGCCGGCGTCGAGCGCGCAGCACACGTCGTCGGGCATGGCGCAGGCGCTGCTGCCGCTCACGAGGCACTCCTCGTACTGCGCCTCGTCGTTCGCGTCACACGGAGGGAAGCACTCGTCCTGCGCCGCGGTCTGGCAGCTCGTCTGCGTCGTCTCCACGGTCTGATCGTCGAGCTGCCCGATGCACTCGGTCGCGAGCGCGCAGCAGCGTCGATTGCCAGCCAGACACTCGTCGGGGAGCCCGTCCGCGACGCAGCGCGCGAAGAAGATCTGGTCCTCGGCCTCACACGCCGGATAACACTCGTCGACGCTATAGGTCGAGCACGCGACGAACGAGAGCGCAGCGAGGGCGATGAAAGACCGGCGCATCTGGCCGCGACTATTGCCCTCTGAAGGCCGCTCGCGCAACCGACTATCCGCCCGCTCTCTCGTCGCGTGACCCTCTCCAAGCACCCGGCGCTCAGCGGCGCGCGACCCAGACCACGTGCTCTCGGCCGCGGCCCTTCTTCGAGCCGAACACCTTGTGCGCCTTCGCTTCGAAGCGGTGGCTCCGTAGGCGCTTGGTGAAGCGCGGATCATCGAGCAACGACCAGACGCCGAGCACTCCGCCCGGGCGAAGCGCGTCGTAAGCGTCGTCGAGCCCTCGATGGCTGTAGAGCGCGTTGTTCGTCTGGTGAGCCAGCGCGATAGGCCCGTTGTCGACGTCGAGCAGGATGGCGTCGTAGGCGCCCCGCATCTCGCGCATCCGCGAGCGCACGTCGCCGATGTGGAGCTCGGCGCGCGGATCGCGCATCGGGTTCTGCGCGAGCGGACCGAGAACACCTCGGTTCCACTCGACGACCTCCGGAACGAGCTCCGCCACCTCGACGACTCCGCGCGGCCCGACGAGATCCAGCGCGGCGCGGAGCGTGAAGCCCATGCCGAGGCCGCCGACGAGCACGCGCGACGGATCCGTCTTCGCGATGTGCGCGCACCCGAGCTCGGCGAGCGAGCGCGAAGAAGGCTCGTCCTCGTTGCTCATGAGCTCCTGTCCGCCCGCGCGGATCCGGAGCTCCGTGCCGCGTCGCCGCAGCTCGATCGGTTGACCATCGGGCGCGACCGCGCGCGCCAAGACTTCCCAGGGCAGCATCGCGGCGGAGCCTAGTACATCTCGTACATCGAGCCCGAAGTCCGCTCCGAGATCCTCACCGCACGAAGAGCAGGCCGCTCGCGTGCGCCAGGATGATCTGATCGCCGGCATCGCCCACCGAAGTGAACGTCGCGCCGGTCGTGAGGCTCACGGGCGCGCCCACCACGACGGGGCCAGTCCCCGTGCGAGAGATCGCGCGCGTCTCGATCCCGTCCTGGTTGAAGCTCGCGTCGTAGTGGGCGCTCGCGAGGCGCGGGCCGGCGATGAGCCGGAACGCCGACGGCATGTCGATGTGCTGGACCGCGCTGCCGTCGATCGGCGAGATCGCGCTGGCCAGGTCGGCCGCCGCAAGCACGAGCACGCGATCGCCCATCTCGCCGTCGGGCCACGCCTCCGTGAACGTGCCGCCGCCCGCGAGGACGAGGCCTTCGTCCGCCCAGAGCGCGAGCGAGCCGCTGTACTGACCGACGTGGTCGACGACGAGCGCGCCGCCCATCGACCCGCCGACGCCACGATAGAGCCCTTGCGCGCCGGTCACGCCGAGGCCGAGACCATCGACGAGGTAGTGCGTCGCGTCGACGAACGTCGCATCGAAGTTGCCGGGCGAGCTGGTCTCGATGGCGACGCCGGAGCTCGTCGCGATGTCGAACACGCCGCCGAGCGAGCCCGCGAGCGTCGTGGTGTAGCCGAACACGACCTGGCTCTCGTCCCCGTTGACGGCCACGAACCCGCCCGTGAACAGGAGCTCCGTCGCGGTCGACGCCGTGTAGGTGGTGATGCCGAGCGCTTCGACCGTCGGCACGCCGCTCGGCCCGGGCGTCCAACGCGCGAGCGAGAACGTGGTGACGAGATCCACCCTGCTCGCGCTGACCTCGTACACGCGTCCGCCGGCGAACGAGAAGGCGCTCGGCGTGCGGCAGTAGCTCGCCACCGGGACGAGCTCCGCCGAGAGAGCCGAATCGATCGCGCCGATGTCCGCGCCGCACGTCGTGATGCAGACGCCCCGAAGGCACGCGCTCTCGCCCGTGCACAGATCGCACGGATCGCCTCCGTCGACGGGCCCGACGTCGGCGACGGGCCCCGTGTCGACGGCCACCGCATCGACGTCCGGCGCATCCGCGGTCGGAGCAGCGTCGGTCGGGACGGCCGCGTCAACCGGTTCGACGGCCGAATCGACGGCGATCGGCGCCGGACCACAGCCGACGGCGAGCACGAGAACACAGAGAAACCGAAGGGAACCAGGGATCTTACGCATCGCGCCTCCACTTCCCCGCTCACCCGCGGGAGAAGATCGTGCGACGCGTCCCGTCCAGGCCGGCCGTCCGAAACGGACGCGCCAGACCACGAGAACCGTGAGCCGCGCAGCATGCGCGTTCACGCGCCCTCACCATCACCCCGACGGGAAAGCGTCGCACTGCGCCCTCGGCAGGTCTCCTGGCTCCCGGATCGTCCCCGAGCCGTCTGGTCTTCCCAGGAGGCCGCTCTTTCGAGAGGGAGCTCCCAGTGACCTTCGCGAACGAACGCGACGGCACGAGTCCCCGGTCACAGTGGCGGGGGCCGCGCCGGGCTCGGAGCTTCTCCCTGGGGAGAAGGGCCTCACCGGCTTCCCTCGTCGAGCGTGGAACCACGCTCTTCGCCGCGCGACGCCCCCGTCAGACGGGGACCCGGCGCGTGACCGACAACGCTCGATTGTCAAAGCCCCTCGCACGACGCGAGGGAGCCGCGCTATAGGCGCGGGCATGGATCGAGGCAAGCACTTGACCTGGGCGGCACGGATCGGGGGACACTCGGGTATGCGCGCAGCTCTGTTCCGGCTCTCTGCCCTCTGGGCGGGCTCTCTGCTCGTGCTCGGATGCACGACCTGTCCGTCCTCGAACCGCGCTTCGGTGCCGGACACGGCGCCGTTGCCCGCGCGCTTCATCGTGTCGGCCAGCTTGAGCGGGAACGCCGAGCTCTCGCTGCTCGACAGCGACCTCGCCGCGATCAGCTTCGACGCCAGCGGCACGTCGACCCAGGCGTGGATCGTCACGCAGTCGCGATGGAGCAACATGCGCGGCGCGGGTATCGGCGCGGATCCGCTGCTGCCGCGCGCTCTCTCGTCGGGTGTGCCCGGCCTCGTGACGATCGCGGGCGCGACGTCCCTCATCGCGCTGGGGCTCCCCACGGCCCAGACGGACTGGGAGTGGCTCGAGCCGCGCACCGACGAGAACACGCTCCCGCCGATCCTCGACGTCCTCGTCGTCCCGGACGTGACCGCCGAGATGCACGACTACGCGTTCGTGCTGCGCGATCGCATCCCGCATGGCTCGACGCCCTTCGGGGGCGCGCTGACCGCGGGCGGCGACATCCTCGTGCTGGACGTGGAGGATCGCGCTCAACCGCCCGTGCTCCTCGGCGCGGTCTCGCTCGACGGCGTCGCCGACAGCGGGCTCGACGTGTCCCCGCGCTCGCTGACCCTCGCGGGGAGCTACGTGTACGCCGCGCTGGCGCACGGGCTCATGCTCGGTCCGGCAGGATCACCGATCACCCGCGTGGGCGATGGGCTGGTCGTCGCGATCGATCCGCTCGCGCGAACGGTCCGGACCGTCGTGCGAATCCCCGGCCGAACGCACTGCGAGCAGGTCGTGAGCGTCGTGAGTGATCCCCCCGACGGGCGCGTCATCGTGGCCTGCGCCGGGACGCCCGCGACGCCAGCCGAGATCCCGGACGACGCTGCGCTCGCGATCATCGCCCGCGATCCGGACCCGACGCATGCCGCGACGCCGGTCGTGACGCGCACGTTCCCGGCTGGGGTGCTCATGATCCCGAGCCCAGACCACGGGCTCCTCGCGCTCAGCGGTGCTTACGTCGCGTTCGTGGCGAAGGGCAGCGCAGCGGATCCGATCCTCGCAGACAGGTTCTTCGTCGTGAACCTCGACACCGAGCGCGCCGAGATCATCGGCACGACGCCCGCGGACAGCACGACGGCGCCCGGTGGGTTCGGCACCGGCGCCTTCGATCCGGTGACCGCGCGCCTGGTGATGCCCGCGGGCCGCGAAGGGCTTCGGTCCTGGACGCTGGCGCCGGCAGATCCCGTGACCGGCGTGATCCCGTCGTTCGGTGAGGACGCGGCCTCGACGTCGCTCTCGACGTGCACGGGCCTTCCGCTTCGGGCCGTGCGCCTCATCCCGGCCGCACCGCCGCCCGCTCCGTAGCGCTACGAGCGCCCTCCCCGCTCACCCGAGCTCGAGCCTGATGTTCGAGATCAGCGAGCGCAGCGCGTCCTTGGCGCCCTCGGTCGTCGCGTGCCGGATGGTGGCGTAGCCCTCACCCTCGTAGCTCGACGCGCGGGGCGTACCGAGCGCAGGCAGGCTCAGCTCGACGAGGGCGCCGTCCACCCGCGCGCGCGCCTCCTCGACGCCGTGGATCGCGACGATCTTGTCCCCTCGGCCCTGACCGCGGAAGAAGGCCGCGCCGGCCGCCGCGACGCGCGGCTTCGGAACGAACCGATCGCACGCCACGAGCTCGGCCCACGCGGCGATCATGTCCGCGTCGTGCGCCAGCCCCATGAGCGGCATGATGTGGACGCCCGGCGGTCGCGCGCCGACCTTGGAGACGAGCATCGTCCCGTCCTCCTTGAGGAACCACTCCATGTGCGTGAGCGCCGTTCCCGCGGCGCCGTCCACCATGCCGAGCGCGGCGAGCGCGGCGGTGTTCAGCGGATGGAAGTCCGTGAAGGTCGGGTCCGCCTCCTCACGCGGGAGGAGCACGCAGTACTGCATCCACGGGTTCTCGATGACCTCCAGCGGCGACGGGAAGTATCGCGTTCCCGAGCGCCACACCGGCTTGCCCTCGATCGTCACCGTCTCGCATGTGTGCTCGCGCGCGCGAATGAACTCCTCGACGAAGAGGGGGCGCTCTCGCGTCGGGCCGGCGCCGCTCGCGATGAGCGCGTCGAGATCCGCATCGCTCTCGAGGCGATGGGTCGAGCGGGCACCGAGCCCGGCCTGCGGCTTCACGATCACCGTGCCGCCGAGCGTTCTCACGAAGCTACGAAGCGCCGCCTCCGTCTCCACGAGGCCGCTCCGTGCGACCGGGAGGCCGTGCGCTCGAAGGAGATCCTTCATGCGATCTTTGTCGCGGAAGTTTCGCGCCACGTCCGGGAGCATCCCCGGGATCGAGAGCGCCTTGCGCGCTTCGGCGAGGGGGAGCTGTAGCTGTTCGAGCGACCCGACAAGCCGGTCGACACGTCCCAACGCGCGAATGATCACCTTCAGCGCGCCGACGAGCTGTCGTGGGTCCATGCAGGCTGGCACGCGGTAGTGCCCCGCGAGCTTCTCTCGGATCGCGGTCGGGAGGTGCGACTCGGGCGACTCGCTGATGACCGTCGTGTCGACGCCGTCGAGCTCGGTGAACGCTCGTACGTAGCGGATCGTGTTGGGGCGAAAGTGGGGTGCGACCAGGACGACGTGTCGATCCAAGGGACCTCCTAGGTCCCTCGCATCCTACCTACGTCGCGCCGATCGCGACTCGATTTCGGTGATCCCCGTCGCTCGAGGGGGTCAGTTCGGCTGGGGCTCGGGGTCACCGATGCCGCGCGGGCGCGTGTTCGGCTGAGGCTCCGGATCCGACGTCATCCCGGAGACGGTCCGCGCCAGCTCCTGGGCGTGGACCGCAGCGACGAAGCCCGCAGCGAGCGCGTCCGCCTCGGCATCCCGGCCCGACTCGTCGAGATCCGAGCTGATCGCCTCGACCGAGTCGACGCAGACGACCCGTCCCGAGGAGTCGACGCAGGCGACGAGACCTCCAGAGAGGGAGGCGACGCGGAACGAGACGCCTCGCGCCAGAAGCCCCTCGCAGCCAGGCGCCGCGCTCCACGCGTCAGGCCCGATCGCCGCCAGCGGCTCCGCGTCCGCCAGCACCAGCGTCGCGTCGATGGCCGTCGCGCCGGACGGATCGCCGCCGACACAGCCGACGACGCCAGCCCCGAGCATGACGAGTGCGGCGAGCGAGCCGACCAACTGAAGGACCCAACCGTTCGTGCGCATCGAAGTATCCATGACTTTCCCCGCCCTCGACCCCGGACGACGAACGCTGTCGCCGACTCTCACTTGCCGAGCTCCCCGAGCTCGTACTCTTTGACCAGCTGCGAAAGCCGCGGGCGCTTCATCCCGAGCAGCGTCGCCGCCCTCGTGATGTTGCCGTTGCTCTCGACGAGCGCGCGGACGATGCACTCACGCTCGAGCCGCTTCTTCATGTCGAAGAGCGACGTGCTCCCTTGCCGAACCTCTTCGTACACGAGGCTCTCGATCGGCGCTCCGCCGCCGGGCGGCGGGACCGACAAGTGCTCGCCGCTCGCTTCGTCGCGCGGCGAGAACGACTCGGCGAAGGCCGCCAGGTCGTCCGGGCCGAGCTCCTCGCCCTCGGCGAACAGCGTCGCCGAGCGCAGCACGTTCTCGAGCTCGCGCACGTTGCCCGGCCACCGGTGCCCGCGGAGCAGCTCGATGGCGTCTCGCGAGATGCTCTTCGCCGGCTCGTTGCGCTCGATCGCGATTCGACCGAGAAGCCGCTCGCAGAGGATGGGCAGGTCCTCGAGGCGCTTGCGGAGCGGAGGCATCTCGACCGTCACGCCCCGGAGGCGATAGTAGAGATCCTCACGGAACGTTCCGTCGCGCACCATCTTCTCGAGATCGCGATGCGTGGCGACGACGATGCGGACGTCGACGCGAATGGGGGCCGTGCCACCCACGCGCTCGAACTCGCGCTCTTGCAGGACGCGGAGCAGAGCGACCTGCGTCGCGGGCGAGATGTCGCCGATCTCGTCGAGGAAGATCGTCCCGCCGTCGGCGAGCTCGAAGCGCCCCTTCTTCCGGGCCTGCGCCCCGGTGAACGCGCCGCGCTCGTGACCGAAGAGCTCGGAGAGCAGCAGCGTCTCGACGAGCGCCGCACAGTTGACCTTCACGATCGGACGCTGAGCGCGTGGGCTGTTCTGGTGAACCGCCTCCGCGACGAGCTCCTTGCCGGTACCGCTCTCGCCGCGGACGAGAACGATCGCGTCGGAGGCGGACACCTTGTCGAGCACGCCGAGCACGCTCGACATGGCGGCCGAGGTGCCCACGATCGCCGGGTACTTTCGTGACCACTTCTCGAGGCGTGCGTCCGCGTTCGCGCGGACGGCGATCGGCAGCGCCGATCGGAGCAGCGGCCGCGGCGGGGTCAACGACTCGCGGTTCGTCCACACGGCCGAGAGCCGCGCCACGAGCGCCATCAGCTCGCCGCGCACCGGGCGCTCGGCCCAGGCAGCAGCGGCGTCCTCGGGAACGTTCTTCGCGAGGGTGGCGTCGACCAGCTGCGCGCGCTCTGCGATCCGAGCGGCAGCGCCGGACTCGCCCGCGTCCGAGAGGCAGCGCGCGTAGAGCACGAGCGCCGGGAGCAGCGCTTCGTCGTCCGCCGCACGCTCGGCGAGGTCCACCGCACGACGGCCGGAAGCGAGCGCGTCCTTGCCCGCGGCGCGATCGACTCGCGCGACGACGAGCGCCACCTCGGCCGCGCGCTTCGGCGAGTCGTCCGGAACGAGCGTCTCGAGGACGGCTCGCGCGCCGGAGACGTCTCCGTCGTCGAGCGAGAGGCGTGCGATCTCGAGATGCACGTCCACGGTGCGCGCGTTGCCGAGCCGCTGGAAGATCTCGAGCGCCGACTCGAACGCAGCACGGGCCTGCTCGGGTCGACCGTCGGCCGCGTCGATGCGACCGCGCAGCGTGAGCCGCTCGCCCGTGACCGGAGCCGCGATCCCCGAGCCGGAGACGTGCGCGGCCAGATCACAGAAAGCGCGCGCGCTGGCGATCACCGAGGCTCAGGTAGAGCTCTCCGAGGTTCGTCGCGACGCGCGCCAGCATCGCGCGGTTGCCCAGCCGGCGGAGGAGCGCGACTGCCACGTGGTAGTACGAGAGGGCGCGACGGTAGTCGCGCGCGAGGTGCGCGAGCACCGCGAGGTTCTCGGTGGCGATGGCGCGATCGCGCGTGTCGCTCGCACGCGTGGCCACCTCGATCGCCCGCTTGCACGCCTGCTCGGCGGCAGGGAGGTCGCGACGGAGGAGCATCGCGACGCCGAGGTTGGTGTGCGCCTGCGCTTCCTGATGTCCGAGGCCCGCGTGCGCGGCCTGCTTGCGGTTCTCCTCGAAGAGGATGGCGGCCGACGCCGAGTCCTTCTGTGCGAGCGCGAGCTTTCCGAGCGTGTTCCGTGCGTGCAGCTCGATGCGAAGCGCGCCTTCCTGCTCGGCGCGCGCGAGCGCCTGGGCCGCCCACTCGCGCGAGCGCGCGTACGCGCCGCGCTGGTAGTGAAGCTCTGCCAGCTGCGCTTCGGCCTCGGCGACCGCGACGGGCAGACCGGCCGTCTCCGCGAGGTCGCGCGCGCGGCTGAGGGGCGCTTCCGCCGCGGCGAGATCACCGATCAAGATCAGCAGGTAGCCGACCTGATGAGCCGCCGCGGGATCTTCGGCGCGCTGCGACTCGACGAACCGCGCATGCGTGAGCGCCGCGCGATAGTTGCCGGCGACTCGGTAGAGATCGGCGAGCTCGTCGCGGATCACGAGCGGAACGTTCCCGCCGGTCGCCGTGAGGAGCTTCTCGAGCAAGGTCGCGGCCTCGGCGTGCGCGTGTCGGGCCGCGAGCGAAGCAGCGGCGGCGATCCCGAGGTCGCTCGCACGCGCGAAGTCGCCGGTGGCGATCGCGTGCCGGACGGCCTCTTCGAGCTCGAGCCGCTGCGCGCATGCGTCGACCGCTCGCGCGTGGATCTCGTGCTTCAGCGCCGCGGGCAGCAGCGAGTAACAGGCCTGACGGTCGGTCTCGCGCTCGAAGCTGTGGAAGATCTGGCCGTCGACGAGGGACCGGACGAGCAGATCCGAGGGGGCGAGATCCGCTCGCGAGGCCAGGTCCGCGGACACGCCCGCGATCGACGCGAGGGTGTCGATGCCCGCCGGGCGACCGAAGACGGAGAGCGCCGAGACGAGCGAGCGAGCCTGGGGCGAGAGCCGACCGAGGCGGTGCTCGACGCGAGCCTCCGGCGTCAGCGGATCCGCCTCGAGCAGGAGATCGATCATCTCGGGATTTCCGCCCGTGCGCGCGAGGATCCGCGCGACGGCCTCCTCCGACTGCAAGTACGCTCGCACACCGGCTCGATCCAGCGCGCCGACGGTGAGCGTGCGCGCCGTGCTGTGGCGTCGCAGAGCGTCGAGCGCGTCGGGATGCGTGGCGTCGACGTCGTCGCGAACGCTCGCGACGATGAGCGCGTTCACGCCCATCTCCGGCGGGTGGAACCCGCCCTGCGAGAGACCGCCCTGCGAGAGACCACCCTGGCCCTGCGAGAGACCACCCTGGCCCTGCGAGAGACCACCGTGGCCCTGCGAGAGACCACCGTGGCCCTGCGAGAAACCAGCGGATCCCTCGAGCAGGAAGTGGACGAGGTCCATCGTCCCGCGGTCGGCGCGCTCGATGTGATGTAGGAGCAGCACGGGAGGACGAACGCGCGCGACGTCGCGCAGGAGCGCCGACACCGCGTCGAAGAAGCGCATCCGCTTCTCGAAGGCAGCGATCTCGGGGAGCGCGCCGGACGTGTCGCTCACCGCATCGATCGAGCGCGCGTCGACGTCCTGCGCGCCGCCGTGCTGGTGCCAGAGGCGATGGCAGCCCGATCGGCACATCAGACCGCTGAGGTCGGCCTGCGGCGCGACGCCGATCTCTTCGAGGAAGCGCAGCGCGCGGTCCACGATCTCGGCGAACGGCCCGAACGCTCTACCGGACTCGCAGCGACCCTCGAGGACGACGCCGCCCTCCAGCCGGACTCGGCCGCGCAGCTCGGCGAGCAAGCGTGACTTGCCGACGCCTCTTCCACCCTCGACGAGGACGAGCCGGTCGGTTCCGCTCTGCGCTGCGCGATACGCTTCTTCGAGCCGCGCGACCTCGTGCTCGCGGCCTGCACAGCTGGTGGTCGTCGTGACGGTCGCGAGCTCGCCGTGCGAGCCGACCCGCGGGAGTGCCTGAATCGGCGGTACCTGGAACGGAACGGACGGCTGCTGTCCCATGAACGCTCCCGCTTCGGCCGTGGGGACCGGGTATCCACCCCCCGCGAACGGGGAAGCGTATGGGGGGAACGGCGCGGTTTCAAGCAGGCGCAGGTGCGGGCGCGTGTTGGGACCGGGCACTGGGGTCGGGCGGCGCGTCATGACGAGGCTTGGGGCCGCACGACGCAAGGCACGTTCCACGGGCAATTCGGCCATAAAGGTCGAGCCGACCAGCCAGGACGTGCATCCGTTGACGGCCCTTCGGCCGGGCGGCGTCGGTCTCGTGCGGACTTCGGCTGGGCGCGGCGCGCTAGCGGTACTCGCCGATGTCGATCGCGTAGCGCTTCAGCCAGCGGTGGACCTGCATCCGTTCCTTGCCCAGCTCGCGGCCCACGGCGGCGATGTTGCCCGCGTGGCGTGCGAGGACCTCGCGGAGCTGCGCCTCGGTGGGCGGGCCGCTAGGCTTGGACCGCGGCGCCAGCTCCGGGCGAGGCGCCGTCCCGCCCTCGGAGACCGATCCCGCCGCTCGCCCAGCCGACCCATCGGCTTGCGGTCGCCCGTGTCCACGCACGGCCTCCTGCACGGCGTCCGGCAGGTGCTTGAGATCGAGATCGCGCCCCGTCGACAGCGCCACCGCCAGCTTGAGCGCGCTCTCGAGCTCGCGAACGTTGTACGGCCAGCCGTAGTGCGCGAGCGCGAGCATGAACGGGAGGGACACCGCCGCGTCGGGTCGCCCTGCGCGACGCAGGAAGTGGAGCGTCAGCGGGAAGAGATCCTCGCGACGCTCGCGCAGAGGTGGGAGCCGGACGGCAAACTCTCTGAGCCG
>JBBSAT010000050.1:0-32087 GCA_038252025.1 Polyangiales bacterium
CGAGGACTGGGTCGACTCGGGCACGCGTGTCTCCAGCCTCGTGACCAGCATCTCGGGAGACGTCGTCGTGCCCTCGACGCCCCTCGGCGGCGTCGCCTGGCTCGATCGCTACGCGGTCGACGTACTGACCGTCGCGCGCCTCGACGGAAGCATCGAGGCCCAGATCGACCTGCTCGCAGCCGCGCTTTCGCACGACGGCTTCACCTCGAACCCGCACGACGCGCTCCGCCTCGCGGACGGCAGGATC
The DNA here is from genome assembly GCA_038252025.1 of Polyangiales bacterium. Taxonomy (GTDB): domain Bacteria; phylum Myxococcota_A; class Polyangia; order Polyangiales; family Sandaracinaceae; genus JBBSAT01. The sequence continues at coordinate 248 of JBBSAT010000050.1, forward strand.
CTCGTGTCGCGCCACAACCCGAACCTCAACCCCGACGCGAGCGAGCTCTCGCGAGGGGACGACGTGATCGTCATCGACGAAGGGCACGTGGTGGCAGCGATCGATCTCCACGCCGACGTCGCGCAGATCCGGGCGCGGCCCGACGTGCTCCTGCCGGTGTCCTCGGGCGCGCGGAGCGGCGTGCTCGTGACGCTGGCGCAGCTCGACGCTCGATACGAGACGGCAGGGCCCGGGGCGGCGCTCGTGCTCGACGAGATGCTCGAGCCGTCTCTGCCCGTGACCTTCGGCGCGCTCGAGAACTGCGGCGCTGCGGCGCTCGACCCGACCGACCCGAGCCGCGCGTACGTCCTCTGCGCGGGTCTCCTCTACGCGACCGAGGACGAGCGCCGCGCGCACTCGGGGATCCTCGAGCTCACCTTCTCCGAGGCGGGCACTCTCGACGTGACCGGGATGGCGATGGCCGACGCCACCTCCGGCGTGCCGACGAACGGGCTCATCGCGCTCGGAGGTCGCCGGGTCCTCGCGGTGGCCGCAGGGCAGGTGCTGCCGCGCGAGCCGGACCGCCTGCTCGTCATCGATGTGGCCGCCGGAACCTCGCGCGAGGTGCTGCGCACGCACGCAGCGGCGTTCGCGCTGGGCGACGGCACCTTCGACGTGGCACACGACATCGCGCTGGTGCCCGACGCCGAGTCGAGCGCAATCCTCCGCATCGACGCCAGCACGGCGACCCTGATCGACGAGATCGAGATCGGCGGCTGCCTCGGCCTCCCGCCGCGCGAGATCGGCCCGCTCTGAGCGTTCGTCAGCGGCCGCGCGCGCGGAACCAGGCGACCGTCTTCGCGATCCCGTCGCCCAGCGGGGTGATCGACCCCATCGCATCGACCGATGGCTCGAGGAGCGAGCGCTCGACGTCGCCGACGCGCCGCTCGCTCTCACGGATCTCGACCTTCGCGCCCGACGCGGACTCGATCGCCTCGAGCAGCTCGCGCGTCGTCGTCGCGACGCCGGACGCGACGTTCACGATCGGGGCGGCGATGGCTCCCGTCATCGCGCGGACGTTCGTCCGCACGACGTCGTCGACGTAGACGTAGTCGCGCACGCAGCCGCCGTCGCCGAGCGTGCGGCGCGCGTTGACCTGGACGGGCTGCCCGGCGAGCAGGCGCTCGGTGAAGATCGCGACGACTCCCGCCTCGCCGTGAGGGTCCTGGCGGGGCCCGTAGACGTTCGCGTAGCGGAGGATCGTCGACTCGAGCCCGCGCTCGTGGCGATAGCGCCGCAGGTACGCCTCGACGGCGAACTTGGAGCACGCGTAGGGGCTCAGCGGCAGCGGGACGGTGTCGAGCGTGGCGCGCGTTCCGTCGGGGACCTCGCCGTAGATGGCGCCGCCCGTGGACGCGAACACGACGCGCCCTACGCCGTGCTTCGCGGCAGCCTCGAGCACGTTCAGGCTGCCGATGATGTTGATCTCCGCGTCGCGGACGGGCTCGCGCGTCGAGATCGACACCGAGACCTGCGCGGCCTGGTGGCTCACGATGTCGGGGCGGAACGCCGCGAAGACGTGCGTGACGGCGTCCGCGTCGCGCACGTCGACGACCTCGAGCCGCGCGCGTCGGTCGACGTTCTCCCGCTTGCCCGAGGAGAGGTCGTCGAGGGCGACGACATCGTGCCCCTGGGCGAGGAGCGCCTCGACGACGTGTGATCCGATGAACCCGGCTCCGCCGGTGACGAGGGCGCGCATGACTGCGAAGCTAATACGAAGCGCGTTCCGGCGCCCGGAGGCTCTCGCGAGAGCGCTCTCTATCCTTCGGTCGATCGGGCCTTTCGCCGCTCGCGCTCGATCACCGCCTGCATGGCGCGGTGCGCGTCGGGGTCGTCGACGAGCGTCATCTCGTCCTGCTCGTGGGGACCGCGGGACGCGCGGAGGAACCACTCGATCGCCCGCTCCGCCGTGGCGATCCCGAGGGCGCGGCCAGGCAGAACGATCGCCGCCGTTCGCGCCCGACACGCGTCCAGGATGGCGAGCATCTCGACGCAGACCGCCTCGCCGCGAGCATCGTCGAACGCGTCTCGCGGTCCGACGCCCACGAGGAAGACCTTGTCGAACGACGTCAGCGGCCGGCCGGGGAGGAGCACGCGCTCGCCGGCCCGTCCCCGAATGCGCCCGCGGATGCGAAGCTTCGAGAGCTGGCCCCTCAGGCGCCAATCGAGGAGACCGCTCGCACCACGGAACGGACGCTCGTCCTCGAAGAACGGCAAGCACAGCGCTTCGACGCGAAGCTCGTCCAGGCGCCGAAGATCGGGCAGGGCGAACCTCAGGTCCACCGGGCTAGTCCTTGTTCGCGTTCGTCGCGAGGCGGTCGAGGATGCCGTTCACGAAGGACGCGCTGCCTTCGCTCCCGAAGCGCTTGGCGAGCTCGATGGCCTCGTTGATCGTCACCCGCCGCGGCACTTCGGCGACGAACAGGAGCTCGTAGCAGCCGAGGCGGAGGATGTTCCGATCGACCCGCGCCATGCGCTCCATGCGCCAGTTCTCGCTCACGAGCCGGATCGCAGCGTCGACTCGTTCGGCCTCGCGCTCCGCCCCGAGCAGCAGCTCGTTCGCGAAGTCTTCGCCCTCCTGCCCGTGGCCGAGGTGAAGCCAGAACAGGCGCACGACCTCCGCACCCGGCAGGCCGGATGCGTCCATCTGATAGAGCATCTGGAGCGCAGCTTCGCGCCCCTTGCGTCGCGCGCCCATGAGGTTCGCGCCAGAGGTGCCTCAGAAACGGCCGAACGCAACCCGTTCGAGGTCGAACGACGCAGTCGGGCTCAGAAGAGCATCACCGCGCCGGCGGCCGTGAGCGCGCCCCACGTCGTCCAGCCGATCGCCTGGTGGACGCCGGCCACGATCTGAAGCGTGTCGTAGTTGTTGGCGCGATCGCCGAACAGGCCGTTCGAGACACCCAGCCCGAGGACCATCTGCGCGACCATTCCGATGAGGTGCACCCAGCGCAGCGCTTCGTGGATGCGGAGGTGCTCCGCGAACTGTCCGTTTCCACTCGAGGCCTGGTTGGGGTCAGGCATGAGCAGCGAGAGCGTGAACGTGACCGTGTAGAGCGACGCGGTCGTGGTCGCGGAGATCGCGTGAGCCCAAGGCGGGCCAGAGCACTCGTCGAGGATGATGCCCTGGCCGGTGGTGCACGGGTTCTGGTCCCGGCCGGCGCCGAAGCCGTACAGATCCGAGTACTGCATGATGCCGAGGATGGACGTGAGGGTCATCGACACCCACGTCGTGATGCCGAGCGCGCGGTGGATCGTCCCGATCTCCTGTCGCTGGCGGACCTGCTCGGTGTAGAGGCGGTCTTCTTCCGCCTGCGCAGCGGCGTCCGGGCTCGGCGGCGTCGCGGCGGCGAGCTGAAACAGCTCAGCCGCCGGCAGCGCGGCGGTCACGCTCGCGACGGAGTCGGGCGAGGCGAGCCAGGCGGCGTCGAACGTCGGAGCTGCGAGCGAAAAGCCGAAGATTGGAGTCGCAAGGATGAGAGCGGCAAGGCCTGGCATGGGCGGAGGATCTGCCAGCGCGCGCGAAAAGGTCAATGGTAAGAGCGATCGCTCGCTCAGTGCCGGAGGCTGCGCACGCCTGCTTTGTGGACCTTTCCCGAGAGCTCGTGGCCGACGATCGCCTTCGCGACCTGCCCGGCCTCCCAGAGCTTCTCGAGGTCGACGCCGCTCTTCACGCCCATGCCGTCGAGCATGAAGACGAGGTCCTCCGTCGCGACGTTGCCGGCCGCGCCGGGCGCGTATGGGCAGCCGCCGAGCCCGCCGACCGCGGCGTCGAAGGTTCGGATCCCCATCTCGAGGCCCACGACGATGTTCGCTAGCGCAGTGCCGCGCGTGTCGTGCATGTGCAGCGCGATCGCCTCGGACGGCATCTCGGCGAGGAAGAGCGCGAGGATGTCGCGGGTCTGCCGCGGGGTGCCGACGCCGATCGTGTCTCCGAGCGAGATCTGGTAGCAGCCAGACGCGAGGAGGTGCTTGGCCAGCCGGAGGCCCGCCTGCGGATCGATGTGGCCCTCGTACGGGCAGCCCCAGAGCGTCGAGACGTAGCCGCGCACACGCAAGCCCGCTGCGACGGCCGGCGCGATGACGCCGCGGAACGTCTCGAGCGTCTGCGCGACGGTCTTGTTCACGTTCTTCTGGTTGTGCGTCTCGCTTGCGCTGATGAAGACGCCGATCTCCGGGATTCGCGTCGAGAGAGCGCGCTGGAGCCCTCGCTCGTTCGGGCAGAGCGCGCTGTAGGTGACGCCCGGGACGGCGGGCAGGAGCGAGAGGACTTCCTCCGCGTCGCCGAGCTGAGGCACCCACTTCGGCGAGACGAAGCTCGTCGCCTCGATGCGCTTGAGACCGGCGCGAAGGAGCGCCTCGATCAGGCGGAGCTTTCGGGTCGTCGGGACGGTGACCGCCTCGTTCTGAAGCCCGTCACGAGGCGAGACTTCGTAGACCGAGACCGCATCAGGGAGCGCGCTGAAGAGCGACGTGTCGACCATGGGATCCCTATCTCCCCTCTCCGCGCACGGGTCAAGACGGTCGATCGGATGGCTCGCGCGCGCTCCTCCGGCTGCTCAGACCATTCGGTTCTGGCGCTCCTGCATGCGCTGGATCTCCGCGTCCGGCAGCGCGCCGACGAGGTGGATGACGACCTGGTGCTCACGGCCCGTCTCGAGGTCCTCGGCGCGAACGCCCAGCGTGCCGTTCGCGTCCATCAGGAAGGTCACGCCGATCTTCACCTGGCCGCGGTGCGCCTGGCGCAGACCCGAGAGCAGGATCTCGCCCAGCGCCTGGTTCTCCGCGCTCGCGCGCGACTCGCCCTGGACGATACGGACCTGGACCGTGTCCTGGCCGTCCGTGGCCGTGGAGAAGATGCGCGTTTGCTCGACTGGGATCGCCGCGTTGCGACGGATGACCGTCTCGCAATAGCCGCCGACCGTCTCGATGCCGAGCGAGAGCGGCGTGACGTCGAGGAGGAGCGGCGGTGCGTTCCCGCTCATCGGAAGGTCGTCCATCGGCGGCGGCGCGGAGGGCATGGGCGCCGGCCGTTGCGGCGCGGGCGGGAGCGCGGGAAGCGGAGCCGGCGCCGCAGCGCCGAACGGATCGGACGCGGGCGCGAAAGGATCGACGGCGGGGCTCGGCGCCCACCCGACGGGCGGAGCCGCGGCGGCCGCAGCGGGAGGCGGCCAAGGCGGAGCTGCCGGTGGCAGGGGAAGCGGGAGCCCCGGCAGAGGCGGCGGCGCGCTCGCGGGCGGCAGGGGACGAGACTGGGGAACCGGCGGCGCCGAGCGCAACGGCGGAGGCGACGAGCGGGGCGGCACGGGGGGAGGACCGCCCGCGCCCGGAACGAGCGCGACGCTGCCGAGCACGACCTGCCCTTGCATCGCTACGACCGCTGGCGGTCCCTGTCGGCCTGGCGGTGGCGGAGGCGGAGGTGGCGGAGCGGATGGGCCCCGCGCCGCCGTGGCGTCCTCGGAGTCGCTCCAGTCGAGCGACGAGGTCTCGACGGCTTGCTGCGCCTCTTCGCGCCGCTTCGGGCTGGGCCCCTTTCGGCCTTCGGGCGCGAACGCGGGCTGGTTGGGACGATCGCGCGCGTTCTCCTCGCGGATCTCCTGCCGCCGCGCCATCGCACGAGCTTCCTGCGGCGCCGCCTTCTTCAGCGCGACGCGCGCGATCGCTTGCGCGGGCGGCATCGAGCCGCGCTCGTCCCGAAGCGCAAAGCCCTGGAGCGCAGCGCCCTGCGCGACCACGAGATCGGGATCGATGTTCGCGAGAGGCTCGCGGCCGAAGTACTCGCGGACTCGGTCTCGTACCAGCGGCATGCGCGTGGAGCCGCCGACCAGGATCACGTTGTCGACCTGCGTCGGCGCGATCTTCGCGATGCGCATCGCGTCATCGACGACCTCGAAGGTGCGGTCGATCAGCGGCCTGACCATCTGCTCGAGCACGCCGCGCGAGAGCCCGAACGTCAGGTCGAGCGACACGCCACCCTCTCCGTACGCGAGCTCTTCGATCCGGAGGTGAACCTCGGGCTCACCGGAGAGCTGGCACTTGCTCCACTCCGCCGCGGCGCGCAGCCGCTCGAACGCCTGCTGGTCCTGACGTGGGTCGAAGCGATGATGCGCGAGGAACGCGTCGGCCATCTTCTCGGCGACGAGCAGATCGATATCGTCTCCTCCGAGGAACGTATCGCCCGCCGTCGCGACCACCTCGAACACGTCGCCGGCGAGCTCGAGGACCGTGATGTCGAACGTCCCGCCCCCGAGGTCGTAGATGGCGATCCGCTCGCGAGAGCCCTTCCCGTAGCCGTACGCCAGCGCGGCGGCGGTCGGCTCGTTGAGGATCCGCATCACCTCGAGCCCGGCGACCTTGCCGGCGGCTTTCGTGGCCGAGCGCTGCAGCTCGTTGAAGTTGGCTGGCACCGTGATCACGGCGCGCGTGCACTCGGTGCCGAGCGCGGCCTCCGCGATGCGCCGCACTTCGCGGAGCACGAACGCGCTGATCTCGGGCAGCGTGTAGGACTCGCCGCGCGCGTTCACGAGGACGCCCTTGTTGGGCCCTTCCGAGAGCTCGAAGGCGAACCGCTCCTGTGCGCGCCGCACCTCGGGCGAGCCCCACGGCCGGCCGATCAGGCGCTTGGTCGAGTACACGGTGTTCCGCGCGTCGAGCAGCCGCCGCTCTCGCGCGGTGTTCCCGACGAGCACGTCGCCCTGCGGATGGAAGGACACGACCGACGGGATGAGCCGGCTTCCGTCGGCGTCCGCGAGGACCTGGACGCGCCGATCCTCCGCGACGGCGACCACACTGTTCGTCGTACCGAGGTCGATCCCGAGAACGGGCGGGCTCCTCATCTAGGCTTCGCCGATCCTACGGCAGGCGCTTCCGCGCATGAAGCGTGATCTGCGCCAGCTCGGCGTCGATCCAGCCGTGGACCATCCTCGGAAAAGGCCACATCCAGCCGTACGCCGCGCTCGTGAACTGCTTCACGATGTGCGCGCGCACCGCCTCGCTGCGAGCGGCCTCGACACCGTTCACATCGGCTATCGCGCGCAGCGTCTCGGCGTACGCTTCCCACTCGATCCGCGCACGCCCCCACGCGAGCCCGACCGGGAAGATCGGCAGCGCGTACATCGCGCCCATCCCCAGGAACCCGTACCGCTTCATCTGGCGAAGGTGGACGGCCTCGTGCCGGAGCGTGATGTAGCGCTCGGCGTCGCTGCGCGTGTCCCAGGTGGTGGGCGTGTAGATCGTGTGGAGGAAGACCGTCGTGTAGTGCGTCGAGTAGGTGCTCATCGCGCCGAACGTCGCGATGCGGAGCAGGCGATCGATGGTCCGCGAGAGAACGTCGCCCTCCTTCCCGACGAGCCGAAGCCCAGCGAACTCCCGCTTCAGCTCCTCCAGATACTCGTCTGCTCGGCCCACCAGGACCGCTCAGGTCTCGGGTTCCGGCTCTGGCTCGTTCCCGCCGCCGTCGCCGTCCTCGCCGGGCGGCGCGAGCGAGTCGGTGATCGGCGGCAGCGGCTGCGCTTCACCCTCGTCGGGCTCGGCCACCGGCTCCACGTCCACGACCTGCTCTCCTGCGCCGATCTTGATGATGCGGACGCCCTGCGTGTTGCGGCCCGCCTCGCGGATCTCCTTCACGAAGGTCCGGATGATCTGGCCGCCGTTGGTGATGACCATGATCTGGTCGTCAGGCCGGACGACGCGGAGCGCGATCAGCTCACCGTTCCGATCGCTCGTCTCCATCGCGATGATGCCGAGGCCGCCGCGGTTCTGCACTCGCCACTCGGCGATCGGCGTCCGCTTGCCGTAGCCGTTCGCGCTGATCGCCAGGACCTGCTGCGTCGACTCGTCCTCGATCACGTCCATGCCGATGACGCGATCGCCCTCGCGAAGATCGATGCCGCGCACGCCGCGCGTGTCACGGCCGGTGGGCCGCACGTCGGACGCATCGAAGCGGATCGACATGCCGCTGGCCGTGCCGATGAGGATCGCGCTGTTCTCGGGGACGATGCGCGCCGTGAGCAGCGCGTCACCCTCCTCGATCTGCACCGCGATGATGCCACTGGTCCGGATGTTCGCGTACGCGGTCATCGCCGTGCGCTTGACCGTGCCGTTGCGCGTCACGGTGAGGAGCGTGCGGTCGTCCGTGTACTCCGCCACCGGCACGATCACCTGGATCCGCTCGTTCGCGACCTGATCGAGCCCGAGCAGGTTGTTCACGTGACGGCCGCGCGCGGCGCGCGTGGCCTGGGGGATCTCGTAGACCTTCTTCGTGTAGACGCGGCCCTGATCGCTGAGGAAGAACAGATCCGAGTGCGCGTTCGCCACGAAGAGCGACGTCACCGCGTCTTCTTCCTTCAGCTCCGCCGCGCGCGTGCCCTTCCCTCCGCGCCCTTGTGCGCGGTACTCGGTGAGCGGCGTGCGCTTGATGTAGCCGCCGTGCGTGACCGTGACCGCCATCGGCTCGTTGGCGATGAGGTCCTCCATCGAGATGTCGCCCTCGGCGTGGACGATCTCGGTCTTTCGCTCGTCGCCGTACTTCTCTCGAACCTCGCGGAGCTCGGCCGTGATCACCTCGAGGAGGAGCTTCTCGCTGCCGAGGATCGATCGGAGATACGCGATCAGATCGCAGATCTCGCCGTACTCGGTCGCGAGCTTCTCCCGCTCGAGCCCCGTCAGCCGGGCGAGGCGCATCTCGAGGATCGCCTTCACCTGACGCTCGCTGAGGAAGTACTGGCCGCGCTCCCTCGCGGCCGCGATCTCGGTCTCCGGACGGCCCGCGCGACGCACGAAGTCTTCCAGGCCCGCGAGCGGGAGCTTCAACAGGCGCGCGCGCGCTTCATCGGTGTCGCGCGAGGATCGGATGGTCTGGATGACGAGGTCGACCTCCGTCGTCGCCATCCCGAGGCCTTCGACGAGCTCGCGCTGCGCCTCGGCCTGACGGAGCTCGAAGCGCGTCCGCCGAGTCACCACCTCGCGGCGGTGCGCGATGAAGTGCTGGAGCGTCTGCTTGAGGTCGAGGACCTGCGGCTGGCCGCTCACGATCGACAGGTTGATGACGCCGAACGTGCTCTGGAGCGCCGTGAGCTGATAGAGCGTGTTGAGGACGATCGCGCCCTGTGCGTCGCGCTTGAGCTCGACGACGACGCGCATGCCCTCGCGGCTCGACTCGTCGCGGAGATCGCTGATGCCTTCGATCTTCTTCTCGCGGACCAGCTCGGCGATCTTCTTGAGGGTGTCGGCCTTGTTGACCTGGAACGGGATCTCCGTGACCACGATCATCTCGCGGTCGCCCTTGCCCATCGGCTCGATGGTCGCGCGCGCGCGCATGATCACGCGGCCACGACCGGTCGTCAGGTACTGCCGGATGCCCGAGGTGCCGTAGACGAACCCGGCCGTCGGGAAGTCCGGACCGCGGACGCCGAGGAAGCCGCCGTCCGGATCGTCGACCATGAGCGCCGCGACGCCGATGTCGGGGTTCTCGATGATGCGGATGGTCGCGTCGACGATCTCGCGCAGGTTGTGCGGCGGGATGTTGGTCGCCATGCCGACCGCGATGCCGGAGCTGCCGTTGACCAGCAGGTTCGGTACGCGCGACGGAAGGACGCTCGGCTCGACCTCGCTCTCGTCGTAGTTCGGTCGCCAGTCGACGGTCTCCTTGTCGATGTCCGTGAGGAGATCGGTGGCGATGCGGCCGAGACGGCACTCCGTGTACCGCATGGCCGCGGCCGGGTCGCCGTCGACGCTGCCGAAGTTGCCCTGCCCGTCGACGAGCGGATATCGAAGGGCGAAGTCCTGCGCCATCCGGACGAGCGCGTCGTAGACCGACGCATTGCCGTGCGGGTGGTACTTGCCGAGCACGTCGCCGACGACGCGCGCCGACTTCTTGTGGGCCGTGTTCGCCCGGATCCCCTGCTCGTGCATCGAGTAGAGGACGCGGCGGTGGACAGGCTTGAGGCCGTCACGGACGTCGGGGATCGCTCGCCCGACGATGACGCTCATCGAGTACGCGAGGTACGACGAGACCATCTCGTCATCGATCGCTACCGGCAGGATCTGGGGGTTCGCCATGAAGCCTCGGCGGGCACGAAGGGGGGCCCGAAAACGAAGGGGCGGACGCTAACATGGCGCGCGCGCGCACGCATGCGCGCATGCGCGCGTACACGCGTGAGAGAGAGGTATGACCCCGACGCCAACCTCGTTGGCGCGACGATCTCGCGTTCTTCAGCCTGCTCCGCGAGGCCCGCGAGTTGCTAAGGTCCCACTCGAGGTCCCGACGTGACTCGCTGGCGCGCGCTGTTGTTCTCGATCGCTCTCGGCTTCGCCGTTCTCGGCGGAGACCCCGGCTGCGCGGCGCCTACGCTGCCGATTCCACCGCCCACGGCGCTCGTGTCCCCGCCGGCGGCGGACGGCTTCGTGACCGTGAGCGGCCAGGCCAACCCGGACGCCTACGTCTTCGTCCTCAACGAGAACACCGACGCGGGTGTCATCGGCCACGCGATGCCGTCGGGGAACTACTCGGTCCGCCTCGAGGCGGTGACGGGGGACTCGCTCACGATCTGGCAGATGCTCGGGAACCAGAGCGGCGAGCTCACGAGCCAGACGGTGCCCTGAGCCGGAAGAAGCGTCGCACTTTTTTGGACCAGTGAAGGTCCTTGTCCTACATCCCTAGACATACGCGCCTATTGTGGTCGTATGAGGTAGGAGGTCGTCATGGACGGCTCGATGCGGGATCTGAACCTGATCCGTGAACGTGGCGACGACGCGGAGCAGGGAGTGCGACGGCTCGCCCTCCTCGGGCTGGCGGGCGTATCGACGATCGCGCTCGTCCTCGCCCTCTGTCTCGAGGTCGGCACGAGCGCGCCCGCCTCGGCGGACGCGGACGACCCGCTCGCAGCTCTGGAGCGCGCCGAGCCGGGCTCCGTGCTCCCCGAGATGCCCGCCGAGGTGATCGAGGACCAGCGGGTCGATCCGCTCGCCCTGACCTTTCCCGAGCGCCTCGGCGACTCGGACGACCGTCCCGAGGTCCAGGCGGCGCTCGCCGCAGCGGCGGCAGAGCTCGCGCATCTCGACCCGCTCCCTGCGGTCACGCGCATCGGCTTCGAGCCACGGCTGCCCTCGGTCCTTCCCGCGGCGGTCGCCGCGACCACGGACATGGGCGATCTCGCGCGGGCGCGCGCGGCCGACCCGATGGTCCGCGACTCGCTTCCGGACTCGCGCATCGGGGACACGGCGCCGGAGGGTCACGACGGCGAGTTCACGATCCAGGTGATCTCGTACGACAGCCCCGAAGGCGCCCACGCCTTCGCGGCGGGCCTCCGCGCGCGCGGACATCGCGCGTTCGTCATGCAAGCGGACGTGCCCGGCCGCGGAACGATGTACCGCGTGCGCATGGGCCCGTTCGAGACGATGGCGCGGGCCAACACCTACCGTCGGACCTTCGAGACGACCGAGCACATGAACACGATCGTCGTGCGCCGTCGCTGATCCGTAGGGGGCTCGCGGAGCCCGTCAGGCGATGAGCGATCAGGCGACCTGCTCGGCAGCGAAGTACCAAGACGAACGTGAAGGCCCTGCGGAGACGCGGGGCTTTTCGTCTATGCTGGCCGCAGATGGATGAAGCGACACTCCACACGCTGCTCAAGAAGGGGCAGCAGTACATGGCGAGCGACATCCTGCTGAAGGTCGGTCAGCCGCCTGCGTTTCGCGTGAGCGGAGACCTTCACTACCTGCAGGGCGACAAGCTCGCACCGCAGCACACCCGCGATCTCGCCGAGGTCATCCTCAAGAAGTCTCGCTACAAGGGGACGATCGACGACCTCCAGCAATTCGATACCGCGTACGGCGTGCCGTCGGTCGGACGCTACCGAGTGAACGTCTATCGACAACGCGGGACGCTCGCGCTCGCGCTGCGGTCGATCCCGCTGACGATCCCGACGTTCGAAGGCCTCGGGGTGCCGGCGGTGGTCGAGTCGCTCTCGGATCTCGAGCGCGGCATGGTGCTCGTCGTCGGCGCGGCCGGCAACGGCAAGTCGAGCACGCTCGCCGCGCTGATCGGGCTCGTGAACGCGACCAAGCGAGTGCACATCGTCACGATCGAGGACCCGATCGAGTTCATCCACGCCGACGCGCTCGCTTCGGTGTCGCAGCGTGAGGTCGGCCAGGACACGCCCGACTTCGCGAGCGCGTTGCGGTCGGCGCTTCGTCAGGATCCGGACGTCATCCTCGTCGGCGAGATCCGCGACGAGGAGACGATGGACATCGCGCTGAAGGCGGCGGAGACCGGCCACCTCGTCGTATCCACGCTGCACACGCCCGACGTGAGCCGGACGGTCGGCCGCATCCTCGCGCTGTCCGAGAAGCGCGACATCCAGGAGACGCGCGAGCGGCTCGCCGACAACCTCAAGGCCATCGTCGCGCAGCGGCTCGTCCCGGCGTCGGAGGGCCGCGGGCTCGTCCTCGCCGCGGAGGTGCTGATCGTCACGCCGACGGCGCGGGAGTCGATCCGCCGTCCCGAGGGCAACCCCACGCTCAAGGAGATCATGGAGAAAGGAACTCATCCGTACGGGATGCAGACGTTCGAGCTCCACCTGCGCGAGCTGGTCAAGCAGTCGAAGATCACCGTCGAGGACGCGCGGATGGCGCTGGGCTGACCGGAGGCGCGCTGGGCTGACCGGAGGCTCAGTGGTGGTGGACGATGATGTACTGCCGCAGCGCTTCGACCGCGACGTGGCTGGCCTTGATCCGCCACTCGGGCGTGTTGATCACCAGCGCAGCGAGCGCGATGCGAGGCTCGTCGGCGGGCGCGAAGCCCACCCACCAGGTGTAGCCGCGGTACGGGCGCTCGGACGCGAGCGTGCCGGTCTTGCCGGCGACCTCGACCTCCGGGAGGAACGGGCGGCCGTGATCATCGTGGAACGCGCGACGCGCCGTTCCCTCGCTCACCGTCCGCTGCATCATCTCGCCGAGCGCGCGCGCGGTCCTTCGCCCGATGACCGAGCGGAAGGTCTCGGGGTGCTGCTCCCACGTGACGTGGCCCGCGCGGTCGAGCACGCGGTCGACGATGCCGGCGCGCGGCATCTGACCGCCGTTCGCCACGGTCGCCGCGATGAGCGCGCCATGGAGCGGTGACATGTGCGAGTGCCAGAAGCCTGCGGCGGTTCGCGCGAACTCGAGCCGCTCCTCTGGGATCTCGATGACGCTCTCCTCCGTCGGGACGTCGAACGGAAGCGCCTCGCCGAAGCCGAACGCGGACGCGTATCGTCCGAGGGTCGCGGGATCGAGGCGTTGATCGGCGAGCCGTGCGAACACGACGTTGAGCGAGCGCCCGAGCGCGGTCGACAGCGACGCGCACGCGGTGTCGTGCACGGGATCGGGCGTGAGGAGCGAGAGCGAGATGCGGCTCGCGCCGCCGTGGTAGCAGACCTCGGTCTGAGGCCCGACGCCCGCCTCGAGCAGCGCGGAGGCCGTGATGATCTTGAAGACGCTGGCGGCCGGCGCCGACGCATCGCGCGCGAGATCACCCGCGTCGGGATCCGCGCTCGAGTGGCTGACGTACGCTAGGACGCGCCCGGTCGCCGGCTCGATCGCGACCAGCGCACCGTAGGGCACGCTGTACCGCTCGAAGTAGCTCTCCACCGCGCGCTGTAGATCCGCGTCGAGAGTCAGGAGCGCAGTGTTCCCATCCGGCAGATCGGACAGGAGCGCGCCGTCCTCTTCTCGATGGGACAGCGGGTCGAGATGGCTGAGGGCGGCAGGCCGAGCGCGGCGCGGAGCCACGGGTGCGTGCGTGTGTGCGGGCGGAGGCGCCGGGGCCACGGTCGCGGCGGCGGCGTCGTCGGTCTCGTCCGCGCGGCTGGTGTCGCTGCGGCCGAAGACGAGCGCGCCCACGAGACCGCAGAGACAAGCGAGCCGAAGAGCCTTCCGCACGGGAGGAACCTCCAGGATGGAAGCGTCGACGTCAAGAAAGCGAGCACACCGCAGTAGCTTGGCGTTTGAGCCTTCCTCGGGAATACTCCCGTCTGGGTATGGAAGACGAGCGGACGACCAATCCTAACAAGACGGTCGTCACCGTGATCGCTCAGCAGCCCAAGCGCGCCGAGCAACGGGAGGCGTGCCTCGTGATCATCTACGGCGAGGACCTCGGCCGGCGAATCCCGCTGGGCGCCGAGGCTTGCGTCATCGGGCGCTCGAGCAAGTGCGACGTGCAGATCGATCAGGAGTCGGTCTCGCGGAACCACGCGCGCATCAGCAAGGGCCCGCACGGGTACGGCATCGCAGACCTCGGCTCGACGAACGGCACGTACGTCAACGACGAGCTCGTCGACGACGTGATGCTGCGGGACGGGGACCAGCTCAAGATCGGTCGAACGATCTTCAAGTTCATCGTCGGCGGGAACGTCGAGTCGGTCTACTACGAGGAGATCTATCGGCTGATGACCGTGGACGGCCTCACGGACCTCCACAACAAGCGGTACTTCACCGAGGCGATGGAGAAGGAGTTCTCGAGGGCCAAGCGCTACGAGCGCACGTTCTCGCTCGTCCTTTTCGACATCGACCACTTCAAGAAGATCAACGACACGTACGGTCACCTCGCCGGCGACTCGGTGCTGCGCCAGCTCGGTGCGCTCGTGAAGGGTCGCGTGCGGCACACCGACATCCCGTGTCGAACGGGCGGCGAAGAGTTCGCGATCATCCTGCCCGAGGTCGACAAGGTCGGCGCGGTGACGATGGCCGAGAAGGTGCGGCGCGCGGTCGAGGAGGCCAGCTTCCGCTTCGAGGGCACGGTGATCCCGCTGACGGTCAGCCTCGGCGTGACGGAGTGGGTGCCCGAGGCCAAAGAGGTCGACGACCTCGTGAAGCTGGCCGACGAGAAGCTCTACGAAGCGAAGCGCGGCGGGCGAAACCTCGTCCGCTCCTGAGGCCCGCTTCCGCGCCGCCGCGTGCTCGGCCGTACGGCTCAGGCGCGGACGTGCAGCGTGTGCGCGAGGCGCCGGAACGGCTCGGACCGAACGCCACGCTCGTCGCGCACCCGGACGAGCGCGTCCTGGCATCGGCTCGGAGCGAAGGGGATCCCGCCGCCCATGGCGAGCGTGGCGACACGCGACGCGAGATCCTCGAGGGCACCGTCTTCGCCGAGGCTCAGCCGCGCGATGATCGCGAGGAGGCTCGACTCGAGCGCCTCTCCGAGCTCCGGCCCGTGCAGCGTCACGCCCGCGCCGCTCGCCTCGCGGGTCAGCGCATCGATCGCGACGAGGTCGATCTCGACACCGCGACCGAGCTCCCCGTGAAGCGCGCGAGCCAGCGTGATCTCCGCCGCGAGCGTGAACGCGTTGGGTGGCGTCTGCCCGAGGCTCGCGAGGTAGCGCATGAGCGGCGCTTGCTGGTGATAGATCTGCTCGTAGCCGGAGAGCGCGACCTCGAGCGTGGAGGTCAGGACGGCAGCCAGGATGCGCTTCTGCTCGTCGTGGAAGAGCGCGCGCGTCGACTCCGTCGCGCCCGGGAAGTGCTTCTCGAGCCCGCGCAGCACCTCGGTCAGGTCGTAGCGCGAGAACACCTCGGCGAGGTCCTCACGCATCGCAGCGTGTAGCGCCCTGCCCGGGAACGGGCGGACGCCTCCGCCCAGGTTGTGATCGCCGAGATGGACCACGGCGTAGTCGACGTGCAGGTGCGCCTCCGTGCGCTCTTGCTCGACGCGGAGCTGTCCCATCCCGAGCCGAGCCTTCGCCGCGCGGCGCTGCTCGGGCTCGATGAACTGCACCTCGAAGCCGTACGGACGCTCGTCTCGACCCGGCTCGGCGAAGAGCGAGCTCATCGCATAGTGCGCGGCGGCCCGCCGCAGTGAGACCGCGTGCGTTCGGACGGTCGCCTCGAACACGCGGCGCGCGTTGCCCGACTCTGGCCGATTGCTCTCGGCCTCGGCGAGCTTGGCGAGGAAGGGGCCCTCGAAACGGTCGCCGAAGAGCTCGGTCGCGAGCTCGAGGGCACGCGCTGCGTAGGCGAGGCACTGCTCGGTCTCGATCCCCGAGACGTCGTTGAAGAACCAGCCGCACGACGTGTACATGCTCATCGCGTGTCGCTGCATCTCGAGCAGCGAGAGCGCCCGCACGCGAGCCTCGCTTCCTCGCTCGCGAAGCAGCGCCGAGCTCCCTTCCCGCTCGAAGAAGCGGAGGCGGGACGCCTCGCTCGGATCGTAGAGGACGTCGATGTACGTGTCTCGCGCGCGCCAGGGATCGTGGAACAAGGTCCGCCCGAGCTCCTCGAAGCGCGGTGCGATCGCGTCGCGGAGGAGATCGAAGGCCTCGCGGAGCGGCCCCCGCCAGCGCTGGTTCCAGCCCTGGGCGCCGCCCGTCGAACAGCCGCAGTCGCTCCTCCAGCGCTCGATCCCGTGCGCACAGCTCCAGCTCGAGCCCTCGGCGATCTCTGCCTCCCACGTCGGAGGGTGGTGCGCGGCGAACTCCTCGTAGGAGACCACCGTTGCGTCACCTCGGGCCTGGAGCGTCTCGAGCGCGAAAGCGAGCGCCATCTCGCCGAAGCGGTGGTGGTGCCCGTAGCTCTCGCCGTCCGTCGCGATGTGGACGAGCTGCGCCTCTCGCGCGCGCGGCTCGAACGCGCCTCGCAAGCGGTCGGCGAAGCGAGCGCCATCGTCGAGCACCCGCTCGAACGCGACCGCTCGCGACAAGGGCCCGTCGTAGAAGAAGACGGTGATCGCGCGCCCGGAGGGCAGCACGACCTTGTACGCGCGGCGGCCGTCCACCCGGCCTCCGCTCACGTCGACCCACTTCGTCGCGCTTCCGGAGGGCGCGCGGTGTCGAACGCGCGCGCACTGGTTCGGCGCGAGCACCGTCAGCTCGATCCCGGCGTCGGCGAGCGCTTCGAGGCTCGGCGTGTCGGCGGCCGTCTCCGGGAGCCACATCGCCTTGGGACGCCGCCCGAAGCGCAGCTCGAAGTCGCGCACGCCCCAGAGCACCTGGGTACGGCGATCGCGCTCGTGGCAGAGCGGCAGGATGAGGTGCCCGTGCGCCTGCGCCATCGCGGTCCCGTAGCCGCGCTCGGAGATGGCGCGCGCGTCCGCGTCCAGGATCGCGCGGTAGGTCTCCGGGTCCGCGCGCTCCATCCACGCGAGCAGCGTGGGGCCCGCGTCGAAGCTGATCTTCGAGTAGTTGTTGACGACGTGGTCGATGTTTCCGTCGCTGTCGAGGATCCGCGCGCGCGCGTTGGGCGCGTAGCACTCCGCGTCCACGCGCTCGTTCCAGTCGTGCATCGGCGCCGCGCTCGGCTGCTCTTCGACGACCTCGAGCCACGGCGACTCGCGCGGCGGCTGATAGAAGTGACCGTGGACGCAGACGTACTTCTTGCTCACTGCGAGAGAGTAGCCGTCCTTTCGCGCCACGGCTCCGGGAACGCCACCGGAACCCAGCGCTCAGCGAAGGGTCTCGATCACCACCGGCATCGGGCCGCGAAAGAACACCACCGAGAGCGGTGGCAGCGTGACGCGCACCTGGTGCGAGTAGCCGTTGATCGGCTCGTCGACCGCCTCGAGACCCCCGAGGTTCCCGACGCCGCTGCCGCCGTAGCTCTCCGAGTCCGTGTTGAGCAGCTCGGACCAGCGCCCCTCGCAGGGCACGCCGACGCCGTACTCGTAGCGAACGATCGGCGTGAAGTTGAACACGCAGAGCACCGGCGGATCGTTCGCGTCACCGAGGCGCAGGAACGTCAGCACGCTGTGCTCGGCGTCGTTGCCGCTCACCCACTTGAAGCCGCGCGAGTTGCAGTCGTTCACGTGCAGCGCGCGCTCGCTCCGATAGAGCGCGTTGAGATCCGTGACGAGCCGCGCGAGGCCCTGGTGCGAGGGATGCGCGGCGTCCGATTGCTCGAGCAGATCCCAGTCGAGCGAGGTGTCGTGGTTCCACTCTCGCCACTGGCCGATCTCGCCGCCCATGAAGAGCAGCTTCTTGCCCGGCTGCGCGTACTGGCAGCCGAAGAGGAGGCGCACGTTCGCGAACTTCTGCCAGCGGTCGCCAGGCATCTTGTTGAGGAGCGAGCCCTTGCCGTGCACGACCTCGTCGTGGCTGAGCGGAAGGACGAAGTTCTCACCGAACGCGTAGAGCGGACGGAACGTGATCTCGTTGTGGTGCCAGCGACGATGGATGGGGTCGCGCTCCAGATACCGGAGCGTGTCGTGCATCCAACCCATGTCCCACTTCATCCCGAAGCCGAGGCCGCCCATCGAGGTCGGACGGCTGACCATCGGCCAGCTCGTGGACTCTTCCGCGATGACCTGTACGTCGGGGAAGTCCTTGTAGATCGCCTCGTTGAGCTGCTTGAGGAGGACCACTGCGTCGAGGTTCTCGCGCCCGCCGTGCACGTTCGGCAGCCACTCGCCGTCCTTGCGCGAGTAGTCGAGGTAGAGCATCGATGCGACCGCGTCGACGCGCAGCCCGTCCGCGTGAAAGCGCTCCAGCCAGCTCACAGCGCTCGAGAGCAGGAAGCTCCTGACCTCCCGACGCTCATAGTCGAAGATGAAGCTGTTCCAGTCGGGGTGATAGCCGCGTCGCATGTCCGCGGGCTCGTAGAGGTGCGTGCCGTCGAAGTACCCGAGCCCATGTCCGTCCGACGGGAAGTGCGACGGCACCCAGTCGAGGATCACACCGACGCCTCGCTGATGCAGGTGATCGACGAGGAACATCAGGTCCTCGGGCGTGCCGTAGCGATGGGTCGGCGCGAAGAAGCCGGTCACCTGGTAGCCCCAGCTTCCGTAGAACGGGTGCTCCATGACGGGCATCAGCTCGACGTGCGTGTAGCCACGCTCGATCATGTACTCGGCCAGCCTCGGCGCCATCTCGCGATACGTGAGGAAGCGGTCGTTCTCTTCGGGCACACGCCGAAAGCTGCCGAGGTGGACCTCGTAGATCGAGATCGGCGCCGAGAGCGCGTTCTTCGTCCCGCGCTCGCCCATCCAGCGCGCATCGCCCCAGCGGTGCGATGCCGAGTGCACGATGGACGCGGTCTCCGGCGGGCTCTCTGCGAGCGAGGCGAACGGATCCGCCTTGTCGATCGTGTAGCTCGCCTTCGTGATCCGGTACTTGTAGAGAGCGCCCTTCCCGATGCCTGGCGCGAACGTCTCCCAGAACGCGCTCTCGCCGCGCCGACGAAGCGGGTGGGCCAGCCCGTCCCAATGGTTGAAGTCGCCTATGAGCGACACGGTGTCCGCGTTCGGCGCCCACACCGTGAAGTGCGTTCCCCACGCGCCGTCCACGACGCCCGGGTGCGCGCCGAGCTTGTGGTGGAGCCGGCTGTGCGTCCCCTCGTGAAACCAGAAGACGTCGTCGTCCGTCAGGAGGGAGGGGAAGTCGGGCGAGCCCATCGAGCGGCCTCGTAGCACGGTTCTCTTCCTGGTAGGTTGGCGCGCTCATGGCACGTGGGGAATCGCCGAAGGATCGGCCGGCGAGCGTTGGAATCGCGCTGATGGGCGCGGTCGGGGTCGCGGGCCTCTGCACGCTCTTCACGGTCCTCTCGTCGATGCGCGGCTGCGGTGTCGACCCGCTCGCGCTGACCTCGCCGTATGCCGGCGGCGCCGTCGGCGAGCCGTTCGTCGGGGCCAACACTTCCTTCGGCGTCCTCGGGTCGCGGGATGCCTCGCGCGCTTCGTCCTACTACGGCGGAGCGCTCACCCCTGACCCGATCGTCGCGCGTCGCTCGCTCGAGTCGGCGCTCGCCAGCCGCGGCTACGTGGTCAGCAACACGCCCGAGAGCGCGCTCCAGCAGATGCCGTTCGACGTCACGCCCACGGACCTCGATGGCAGCTGCGGTGTCGTCGTCGTCATCGGGGACATCGGGGCGATCATCCAGCGTGCCGGTCTCTCGTCGGGCGACTCCTTCCTCGCGGTGGATCCGAGCGCGTTCACCGTGGCCACCTGCGGCACCGCGCCCGTGCACGTCGAAGGCATCGGAGGCGGCGTCGTGCGCTCCTGGCTCTTTCCGGGCCTGACGCCCGCGAGCCTCGTCTCGACGAGCCTGACGGCCGACGCGCTCCTCGCCCACGCGGAGGCCGAGACGATGTTGCGACGCCTCGGCTACGAGCCGGTCGACGAGGTCCTCGAGGTGCCGGTGACTTCGGGCGGCGCGGGCGGTTTCGCGACGCTCGATCCGCCCTACTCGCCCGCGAGCGGCTGCATCCCGTTCGTGGCGTACGTGGCCGGCGCGGGCCGCGCTTCCTTGCCCTTCGGACGCAGCGACTACCTCGACGACCGAGCGCTCTCCGCGATCATCGGCTGCGGCTCCGGCAACGGCTGGTCGCTCACCCTGGTCGACGATGGCACCGTCGGCGCCACCGCGTTCGTACGCGCGTATCGAACGGGCTCTGGTCCCACCAGGTCGCTGACCGCAGGGCTGATCACGCGTGTCGACCCCGCGCATGCCTCCTGGCCGGTCTCGATCAGCGAAGCCGCCACGCCCTGATGTTCAGCGCAGGGATGACGCAGGTCCAAAGCTGGCGAGCGCGATGGCAGTTAGGGAATCTGCGTGCGTGACCCGCGGTGCGTCACACGGAGATCCGTGTAAGGTGCCGACGTGGCGACGGGGGACGACGCAGACGCGGCGGCGCGACTTCTCGAAGGAGACGGCGCCCGACAGGACGACCCGCACAGCGTCCCGCTCGCGGCGACCATCGCCTGCGAGCAGCTCACGCAGCGCCTCGCCGAGTTCGTCGGCAGCGTCGGCGCCCGCGCTCTCTACGATCGCACCCTCGCGGTGACCCGGCGAGAGCGCGTCTGGCTGGCCGGCGCTGTCGCCCCGAAGAACGAGCCACCGTGGCCGACACTGCGCGCTTGCCTCGAGCAAAACGAGCCCCAGGCGTGGGACGGCTCGGTCGCGCTCCTCGCAAACCTGATAGCCCTCTTCTCCAGCTTCGTAGGCAGCGCGCTCGCGCTGCGGATCCTCCATGGTCATCGGCCCGATGCCTTCCCCTTGCCCGACACGGACAGTACCAAGTGAACAAGCGAGTCGAAATCAAGCGTCTGGCGTCCGGTGTCGAAGGTCTCGACGAAGTCCTCGGCGGCGGCGTGCCGGAGTTCTCCTTCAACCTCATCGCCGGCGGACCTGGCTGCGGCAAGACGACGCTAGGCCATCAGATCATGTTCTCGAACGCGACGCCTGAGACGCCGGCGCTCTACATCACGATCCTCGGCGAGCCCCCGCTGAAGATGCTCCGGTACCAGCAGCAGTTCAGCTTCTTCGACGAGGCGAAGATCGGCCACGGCGTCCGCTTCCTCCATCTCGGAGCGGAGGCGATCGCCGGTGGGCTCGAGAAGGTGCTCGAGATGATCGTCGAGCAAGTGGAGGCGACGAGCCCGAGTCTCGTCATGGTCGACTCGTTCCGCGCGGTCACGGAACAGAAGGCGATGCGGGGCGACATGGACCTCCGCCACTTCGTCCAGCGGCTGGCGCTTCACCTCACGAGCTGGCAGGCGACCACCTTCCTCATCGGCGAGTACCTGGAGCACGAGGCGGACGACAATCCGATCCTGACCGTCGCGGACGGGGTCCTCTGGCTGCGCCAGAGCGTCGAGCGGAACTCGGTCGTGCGCCGCGCACAGGTCATGAAGATACGGGGACAGAAGCAGATCCCGGGTCTGCACACCTACCGGATCTCCGACGAGGGTCTGAGGATCTATCCGCGCATCCTCAACGAGCCCTCGTCGGCGCTGCGGGACACCAGCGAGCGGCGCGGGACTGGCGTCGCGGGTCTCGACGAGATGATGGGCGGCGGCATCCCCGCAGGCTTCACCGCGATGGTGGTCGGGCCGTCGGGATCGGGAAAGTCGATACTCGCCACGCACTTCATCCTCGAGGGGATCGAGCGTGGAGAGCCCGGGGTGATCGCCGTCTTCGAGAAGCGCCCCGACGAGTACCTGCAGACGCTCCCGAACGGTCGGATCCTGAGTGAGCTGGTGAGGCACGGGAAGCTACGGATGATGTACCTCCGACCGCTCGACCTCTCGGTCGAGGAGGCGATGGAGGAGCTTCGATCGTTGGTGCGGGAGATCGGCGCGAAGCGCATCGCGATCGACTCGCTCTCCGGGTTCGAGCTGGCGCTGGCGCCGGCCTACCGAGAGGAGTTCCGCGAGTCTCTGTATCGAATGCTGGGCGCGCTGACCGTGCTCGGCGTGACCGTGTTGATGACCGCCGAGCTCGTCGAGTCGTTCACCGAGCTGCGGCTCAGCCCCCACGGGATCTCCTTCCTCGCCGACGCGCTCGTGCTGCAGAGGTACGTGGAGGCGAAGGGCCGGATGGGGCGCGGCATGGCCGTGATCAAGATGTGCGGGTGCGCGCACAGCGACGAGCTCCGCTCGTACACGATCTCGCAAGACGGCATCTCCATGGGCGACGCGCTCGGTGACTACGGGCAGGTCCTGACGGGCGTCCCGCTCCTCGGAACCGGGCCGCAGCGCGGAGCCGTGTCGAAAGCCCAGCGCCCGAAGGCCCAGCGCCCGAAGGCCCAGCGCCCGAAGGCCCAGCGCTCGAAGGCCCGAGCGAAGAAGCGATGACCAAGAAGGCCACGAAGCGAGCCCCGACGCCTTCCCGCGCCCGCGCCAAGGACGAGGGGACGCACGAGGCCGTCGAGAACGAGCGGAAGCTCCTGCTCGCGCAGGTCCGCGAGGCCAACGAGCGCCTCGTCCTCACTTCGCTGCATCTGAAGGATCTGGCCGAGGACGCAGCTCGAGCGCGGGCCGAGCGGGAGGAGATCGAAGCGCGGGACGCGGCGCTCCGAGAGGCCAACCGCCTGAAGGACGAGTTTCTCGCGATGCTGGGTCACGAGCTCCGGAACCCGCTCGCGCCCATCCTCACGGCGCTCGAGGTGATGAAGATGCGCGGGTCCAGCGACTCGCTCCGCGAGCGCGAGGTGATCGAGCGGCAAGTGCGACACATGGTGGCGCTCGTCGACGATCTCATGGACGTGACGCGCATCACGAGCGGCAAGGTCCTGCTGAGCCGCGCGCCCGTCGAGATCGCCGTCATCGTCGCCAAGGCCATCGAGACGGCAAGTCCGATCCTGGAGAGCCGGCGGCACAGGTTCTCCGTGTCGGTGCCGGAGACCGGCCTGGCCGTCGACGGCGACGCGAACCGTCTGGCCCAGGTGTTCTCGAACCTCCTGACGAACGCCGCGAAGTACACCGATCCAGGAGGAACGATCTCGCTCACCGCGAGGCGCGACGGTGGCTGGGCGCAGATCGCCATCAAGGACGACGGCCGCGGAATCCCGCCCGCGATGCTTCCCGTCGTGTTCGAGCGCTTCGTTCAGACCCCGCAGACGATCGACCGCGCCGAGGGTGGGCTCGGGCTCGGGCTCGCGATCGTGGAGAGCCTCGTGAAGCGCCACGGAGGCGAGGTGTTCGCGACCAGCGAAGGCCCCGGCCGAGGGAGCGAGTTCGTCGTGCGGCTGCCGGCGATCGAGAGCGCCGAGGTCGGCCCGGCGCTGCCGACCGCGCGCGGCAGAGCGGCGACACCCTACGAACGCGTCCTGCAGCGCGTCCTCGTCGTCGACGACAACGTCGACGCAGCAGAGCTCCTCGCGGAAGCGCTCGGCGCCCGCCACCACGAGGTCGCGATCGCCCACGACGGCCCCGAAGCCTTGCGCACGGCCGAGCGGTTCGAGCCAGACGCGATCGTCCTCGACATCGGCCTCCCGGTCATGGACGGGTACGAGGTCGCGCGACGACTGCGCGAGCGCGAGTGTGGGGATCCGCGCCGTCGTCGCGTCCGGCTCATCGCCCTCACGGGATACGGTCAGCCCAGCGACCGGCAAAAGAGCGCCAGCGTCGGCATGGACGTGCATCTGGTGAAGCCGGTCGATTTCGAAGCGCTCGAGGCGGCGCTGGTGGAGCCATCGCGCGACGTGAGCTGAGAGGCGGCTCACTTCAGCGCGGCAGGCCGCACGAACGCTTCGCCCGACCGGGTCGTCGCGCCCCCGCGGCGCGATTTCTGCTGGTACATCGCAGCGTCGGCCTCTGCGACGAGGTCGTCGAGGCTCGCGTTCGAGGCCGGTTCGAACAGCGCGGAGCCCACCGTCACCGAGATCCGGAAAGGACGATCGCCTCGCTCGTTCCGCAGCACGATTCGCTCGCGAAGGCGGACCGCGAACGCCTCCCCGCTCTGCGGGTCGCCGCCGACGCCCAGCACCACGAACTCGTCCCCACCGAGGCGCGCCAAGAGGTCCGACCCGCGCGCCGTCTCGCGGAGGAGCGCAGCAGCGTCCGTGATGAGCGCATCGCCGGCCTCGTGTCCCAGCGCATCGTTGATCGTCTTCAGCCCGTCGACGTCGCAGAAGGCCAGGAGCGCGCGCTTCCCGTCGACCCGACAGCGATCGAGCAGCGCGCGTCCGTGCTCGGCGAACGCACGGCGGTTCATCAGCTGTGTGAGCTCATCGCGCGCGGCGAGATCCGAGAGCCGCTCCGTCTCACGGAGCGCATCGGTCACGTCCCGCTGGACGGTGTGGAAGCGCTCGACCCGACCATCCGCTCCCTCGACGACCTCGATCCGGGACGAGAACGTGCGGATCGTTCCGTCCTTCTTCCGGAGTCGCTGCGTGAACGGGCCCTGAGCGATGCCGGTCGCGAGCGCGCGTCCGAGCGCTTCCCGGAACGCGCTGCGATCGTCCTCGTGGATCAGCTCCTCGAGCGGCATCGCCTCGATCTCCTCCGGCTCACGGCCGAGCAGCGCCCGGCTCGATGGGCTGACGTACTCGACGCCCCCTTGGACCGAGCTGATCTGGATGAGATCGAGCGAGCCCTCCGCTAGCCGCCGAAAGCGGACCTCGCTCTCGCGGCTGACGTGAGCGGCCAGCTCGGCGCGCGCGAGGTTCTGGCGCACCGAGACCCCGAGCCCGATCACGACGAGGGTCGCCAGCAGCAGCAACGCCAGGAACGCGGCCTGGGCTCGCGCGCGCGAGCTCTCGACCCGGATCAGGCTCCGCTCGACCGCGTCGTCCTCGCGATCGCCCGCGTCCGCCACGATCTCGCGGATCGGATCCATCCGCCGCATGCCCTCGCGGGTCGCAACCCGCGCGGCGGCGCCGTCCCGATCCCCGGCGCGAGCGAGCGCGACCACGCCCTCCGTGAACTCGACGCGACTGTCCACCGCGTGACGAAACGAACTCGCGAACTCGGCCGAGCGCTTCTCGGTGAGGATCGCACCCAGCGTGTCGAGCGTCGCCGGCAGCTCGTCGTGGACTCGCTCGAGCGGCACGAGGAACTCGGGGTCTCCCGTGAGCAGGTACCCTCGCTCCGCGGTCTCCCCGTCGACGAGCAGCTGCAGGGTGCGGTCGAGATCGCGATGCAGCGCGGCCGCGTCGACGAGCTCCCGCACCGCCGAGGCCTGGTCCTCGAGAAACGTGATCGAGAGCGCACCGAGCGTCACGACCATCGACACCACGACCAGGCCCCCCACGATGGCGAGGCGCCCGATGCTGCGCCCCCACGGGGCCGCCGTTTCGAGGGTCACGATCCGGAGGTTGGCCCGCGGGGAAGCACCAGGGCAACCTAACCGGACCGTCGCCCGGCCTCCGCGGAGGCCCGGGCCACGCTTGCGACGCGCTGTAACCGCGTGCTACCCCGCTTTCCCCGATGTTCGAGACGCTGACCAAGGGCTTTCGTGCCGCTCGAAACAGGCTCAATGGCCTCACCGAGCTGACGAGCGAGAACCTCGAGCCCGCCCTTCGCGACGTGCGCCTCTCGCTGCTCGAGGCCGACGTCGAGTTCAACGTCGTCAAGCGCTTCCTCAGCCGCGTGAAGGAAGCGGTCATCGGCGAGACCCTCCAGAACGAGGTCGAGGCCAAGGGCAAGAAGATCAAGGTCGGCCCGGCCGAGCGCTTCGTGAAGGCGTGTCAGGACGAGCTCGTCGCGATGATGGCCAGCGACGGCGCCGTCGTGACCTTCGCCGAGAAGCCCGCGCCGACGGGCATCATGATGGTCGGCCTGCAGGGCTCCGGAAAGACGACCACGAGCGGCAAGCTCGCCCGTCTGCTCGAGTCGCAGGGTCGCAAGTGCCTGCTCGTGGCCGCCGACGTGCAGCGCCCGGGCGCCATCGAGCAGCTCGAGGTGCTCGGTGAGCGCCTCGAGATCCCGGTGTTCACCATCCGAGGCAGCCAGCCGCTCGACATCTGCGTCGCGGCGATCGATCACGCCAAGAAGATCAAGCGCGACACGATCATCTTCGACACCGCCGGCCGCCTCGCGATCGACGAGCCGCTGATGGACGAGCTCTCGCAGATCAAGGCGCGCACGAAGGCCGAGAACATCTTCATGGTGGTCGACGCCATGATCGGCCAGGACGCCGTGAAGACGGCTGCCACGTTCCACCAGCGCCTGACGCTCTCGGGGCTCGTCCTCACGAAGCTCGACGGCGACGCGCGCGGCGGTGCGGCGCTCTCGATCCGCGAGGTCACCGGCGCGCCGATCAAGTTCGTCGGCACGGGCGAGGGTCTCGACAAGCTCGAGGAGTTCCGCGCCGACGGCATGGCGAGCCGGATCCTCGGCTTCGGCGACATCGTCGGCCTGATGAAGGACTTCGAGGGCGTCGTCGACGAGAAGAAGGCGGAGCAAGACGCCGCTCGGATGCTCCAGGGGAAGTTCACGCTGCACGACTTCCTCGAGCAGATCCGGATGCTCCAGTCGATGGGGCCGCTCCAGCAGATCTTCGAGAAGCTGCCGTTCTTCGCGGACTCGGTGCCCGAGGGCTTCCAGGTCGACGAGAAGGAGCTCAAGCGCGCCGAGGCCATCGTCAGCTCGATGACGAAGCGCGAGCGGCTCGAGCCCGAGCTGTTCGCGAAGGACAAGGGCCGCGTTCAGCGCGTGGCGAAGGGCTCGGGGCGCACCGACAAGGAGATCGTCGATCTCCTGCAGCGCTTCGCGTTCATGAAGCAGATGATGGGCGACATCGGCCAGCAGGCCGGGATGCTCCAGAAGATCCCCGGGATGAAGCAGCTCGCGAACATGCGACGCCTCACCGACGCGGTGCGCACGACGGGGCTGGAGCAGAACCCGATGATGAGCAGCCTCGCCGAGCAGCTGCTCGAAGCCGCCGTCGCCGACGGGGGCTCGCCCGCGAGCAAGATGGCGAAGATGATGGGTGCCGGCGGCGGACGCGGCATGCAGCTCCCGCCCGGCATGCAGCTACCTCCCGGTATGCAGCTCCCGCCCGGGATGATGGGCATGCCCGGGATGGGCATGGGCGGCTCACAGCCCGCCGGCCGCGGCAAGCCCGGCGACAAGAAGAAGGCGAAGCACATGCGCAAGCTCCAGAAGAACGCGCGCAAGAAGTCGCGAAAGTAGCTCCCGACACCCTGTCTTGATCGACCGGCTCTGCCGGCACTCCTGCTCCGAGGACCGCGATGAAGAACACCCTTCGCCTTGTCACCACCGCCCTTGTCCTCTTCCTCGCCTTCGGCTGCGTCGAAGAGTCTCCGGACCTGACGCCGGCGGAGCGAGAGGCGCTGCGCGAGTTCATCCTGACGGAGGCGCCATCGCCGCAGCACCCGCTCGACATCCGCTTCGAGAGCCGCGTGCGCCTCGTCGGCTACGACATCGACGTCGAGGAGATCACGCCCGGCCAGCCGTTCCACGTGGTCTGGTACTGGCAGGTCGATCGGCGCCTCGGGCCGGGCTGGCAGCTCTTCACGCACATCGCGGACGGCGCAGGCGCGAACCGTCAGAACGAGGACTCGACCGGCATCGTGCGCGAGCGCTATGCGCCGTCGCGCTGGCGCGAGGGTGAGTGGGTCCGCGACCCGCAGACCATCATCGTGCCGCACGCGGGCGACCCGGCGTGGAACTCCGACCGCGCGGTCATCTACCTCGGCTTCTGGCACGAGGATCACCGTCTCTCGGTCACGAGCGGTCCGAACGACGGCGAGAACCGCGCCCGCGCGGCGAGCATCCCGGTGACCGGGGGCCCGTCGAGCGACGCAACCGGCACGACGGGGGCGACGCCTACCGGTGCCACGCCTGCGATCCCGCAGCTCGCCGCGGCCCGCGCGACGGGCCCCATCCAGATCGACGGCCAGCTCTCGGAGTCCGACTGGGCTTCGGCGCACGCGACGAGCGCGTTCGTCGACACGCACTCCGGCAGCGCCGGCAGCTTCCCGGCGAGCGCGCGCGTGCTCTGGGACGACCAGAACCTCTACGTCGCGTTCGACGTCGCCGACGACTTCCTCCACAACACGATCACCGCGCGCGACGGCCACCTCTGGGAGCAGGACGCGGTCGAGATCATGATCGACCCCGACGGCGACGGTCAGCACTACTTCGAGCTGCAGGTCTCGCCGACCGGCAACATCTTCGAGACCGCGTACGACAGCCGCCGCGTGCCGCAGCCCATCGGGCACGCGGACTGGGACAGCCACATGGTCGCCCGCGCCGTCACGCGCGGCACCGCCAACGATGACGCTGCCGACACGGGCTACATCGTCGAGCTGTCCGTGCCGTGGAGCGCGCTCGCCTACGGCGACATGCCGGCGGCAACGGCGCCGCCTGCGGGCTCGCAGTGGCGGTTCAACTTCTACGTGATGGACACGCGCCAGGACGAGAGCCAGCGCGCGGTCGGTTGGTCGCCGACGCTCGAGGGCGACTTCCACGTCCCGGCCCGCTTCGGTCGCGTGCAGTTCCAGCCGGCCGCCGAGCCCACCGTCGCCGTCGCCGATCCGAGCGCGGCCCCCGTCATCATGCTCCCGCCGTCGGTCGCGGCGCACATCCGCCCGATCGCGCGCGACCCGGTGCTCCTGCCGCGTGGATCGACGGTTCCGACGCTGCCCGTCCCGGAGTGAACGCGAGGACGTCGCTCGGTTGGGCTCCTACCTACACACAAGCGCGTGCCTGGACGCAAGCGTGCGCAAGCCGGGCCTAGACCCAAGCGCGTGCGTGGACGCAAGCGTTCGCAAGCCGGTGCTAGACGCAAGCGCGCGTAGGGCGGGCCTAGACGCAAGCGCGCGTAGGGCGGGCCTAGACGCAAGCGCGCGTAGGGCGGGCCTAGACGCAAGCGCGCGTAGGGCGGGCCTAGACGCACACGCGATTGCGGCCGCCGCGCTTGGCTTCGTAGAGCTTCTCGTCGGCAGCCTTCAGGAACCCGGTCGAGTCCATCTCGGGCTTCAGCTCGGCGCAGCCGATCGACACGCTGACGGCGATGTTCTCGCCTTCGAAGACGAAGAGCTTCTCGTGCACGCGCTTGCGCAGGTCCTCCGCGATCGCGCCGGCGCCGTCGAGCGGCGTCTCGGGGAGAAGCGCGGAGAACTCCTCGCCGCCGTAGCGCGCGAAGATGTCGTCGGGCCGCAGCCGTTTCTTCACCAGCGTGGCCATCTCCTTCAGGACGTAGTCGCCCGCGAGGTGGCCGAACGTGTCGTTGATCTTCTTGAAGAAGTCGATGTCGAACATGAGGACCGAGAGCGGTCTCCCGTGGCGGCGTCCGCGCGGGATCTCGCGCTCGAGCGACTCCAGCAGGTAGCGCTTGTTGTGCACCTGCGTCAGGCCGTCGACGATCGTCATGTTGTAGATCGTCTCGTGGTACTGAGCCTCGAGGTCCGACCCGGACAGGAACTTGAAGATCGTGTCGCCGACCTTCACCTGATCGCCTCGGCGGAGCATGTACTCCTTCACGAGCTCGTCGTTGGCGTAGGTCCCGTTCGTCGAGTCGAGGTCGACGATGTACCAGGCAGAGTTGCGCTTCTCGATCCGGCAGTGACGGCGAGAGACGCTGTCATTGTCGAGAACGACCACGTTCTCCTGCCCGCGTCCCAGCGTGAGGAGGTCGCGCTCGAGGACGTATCGCTTGCCGAACTGCCGCGCGTCCGACGAGTAGATGATGACGATGCAGTCGTTGCCACCGCGGAGAGGCTTGAGGTCCTCCAGCGGCGTGACTCGTGTCTTGATGTCGGGATCGTCGCCCACTTGATCGTCAGGCGCCTGGACGGGGTCCGGAGGCCATCGCTCGATGCTAGGGCGGCTCGGCGCGCGGCGTCAACGACAGATAGCGAGGAGGGCATCGTGGTAGGGTGGCCCCTTCGATGGCTGTCCTCCTCGCGATCGCGGGAAACATCGGGTCGGGAAAGACGACGCTCACGCGTCGGCTCGTGGCGCGCCTCGGTGTCCACGGGCTCTTCGAGAGCACCGACGAGAACCCGTACCTCGCCGACTTCTACGGCGACATGCCCCGCTGGGCGCTCCCCGCGCAGCTGCGCTTCCTGGTGGCGCGCGTGGCGATGACGCGGGCAGCCCTCGCCGCCGGTCGCAGCGCCATCTGCGACCGCACCTACTACGAGGACGCGGAGATCTTCGCGGCGAACCTCCACGGCCGCGGCGCGATGGACGACCGCGACTTCGAGACGTACCGGCTCGTCGCCGGTGAGGTCCTCTCCGGGCTGCCCGCGCCCGATCTGCTCGTCTACTTGCGCCGCTCCACCGAGAGCTGTCGTGCGCAGATCGCCACGCGAGGGCGCGAGTACGAGGAGGCCATCCCCGACGACTACCTCCGCGATCTCCACGCCCGCTACGACGCCTGGTTCGAGGCGTACCCGCTCGGAAAGAAGATCCTCGTCGACGCCGAGCAGTACGATTTCCTCGGGTCGGACGACGATCTCGAGCGGCTGGTCTCGAAGATCGCGGAGGAGCTGCCGCAGCGGATGCTCCCCTTC
This sequence comes from Polyangiales bacterium, assembly GCA_038252025.1. Taxonomy (GTDB): domain Bacteria; phylum Myxococcota_A; class Polyangia; order Polyangiales; family Sandaracinaceae; genus JBBSAT01. The sequence goes on from JBBSAT010000050.1 coordinate 30,954, forward strand.
GCGCTCCCGTTCGAAGCAGGGGGCCACTGATGCGGCTCGCGCCCACCGTCGCTCTGCTTCTTCTCGCCGTCTCGTGCGGCGGTGCCCAGCGCCACACGGAGCGCGGGCACGATGGCGTCGTCCGCGTGGCCGGCCGCGTCACGTACGGAGCCCGGCGGGAACAGGCGTCCGGGCTCTCGCCTACCGAAGAGATGCGCCCCGCGCGCTGGGTCGCTCTGCGACTGCTCGATGCCGCGGGGACCGAGGTCGGCAGGGGACGGACCAACGCCGCCGGCGACTTCGCCATCGATGGCGCTGGCGCCGTGCGCGTCGAGGTCGCCGCCCATGCCGAGCTCGACGGGCTCGACGTATCGACGGCGCACGACAGCGGCGGTCGGGAGATCCACACCTACGCGGCGAGCGTCACCGCTCCGCTCGGCGCGCCGGCGCACGCGCCTTTCGAGACCGGTCTGGAGATCGAGATCCGCGACGGCGAGACCGAGATGGCGGGCGCGCTCCACATCGTCGACACGATCCTCCGGGGCCTCGAGCGCGTCCGGGACTGGACCGGCGAGACGCTGCCGAGCGTCTACGTCTACTGGGGACGCGGCGTGACCACGGACTGGTCGTACTACCGCGGCGAGATGCCCGCGGGCTCGGGACGCTTCTGCCTCGAGCTCCTCGGCGGACAGCCGGGCCAGCAAGCGAGCACGGACACCGACGAGCACGACGAAGCCATCATGCTGCACGAGCTCGGTCACTTCGTGATGGACCGGCTCTCCGGCGACTCGTCGATCGGCGGGATGCACCCGCGCGGCGTGCTCGTGGATCCCGGCGTCGCGTGGGAGGAAGGCCGCGCGACCTGGTTCGCGACCGCCGTGCTCGGGCTCCCCTTCTATCGCGACACCATCGGGATCGCGCCGGACGGATCGACGCGCGTCGACGAGAACCTCGAGACGCCACAGCAACCGCGCGGGCTCGGCTCGGAGACGAGCGTCGCAGGGATCCTCTGGGACCTCTCGGACGGCGCGGAGGCCGGGCCCGCTGGCGCGAGCCTGCTCGACGGGGACGACGATGGCGTGGCGCTCGGCCCGGCCGCGGTCCTCACCGCGATGATCACCCAGGCGCACCAGCCGGGGTCGTGCGCGTCGATCG